>DASQMM010000558.1:0-6421 GCA_035645495.1 Brevibacillus sp.
GATTGAGCGAGGTCATCGGCTCCTGAAAAATCATCGCGATCTGATTACCGCGAATGGCTTCCATCTGTTTATCTGTCAAGGAGAGGAGTTCTTTCCCCTGAAAGCGGATGCTCCCCTCCAGCTGTACATTTCGTCCCAAAAGCTGCATCACAGACAGGCTGGTGACACTTTTCCCGCAGCCCGATTCGCCTACGACCCCGACAGTCTCGCCTGGCTCTACAGTCAGGCTGACCCCCTCGATGATGGTAAGCTTTTCTTTTGCTTGCAGAAAAGAAGTGCGTAAATCACTGATTTGTAGCATGGCTGTCATGGGTGCTCCCCCTTTACTCAGGATGTGCCGACAGGCTTGATACTGCTGAAAATCTGGTTGTGATGCGCGCGACGCCAGGCGTTCATCGTTGTATGCACGATCGGGTGAACGCGGTTGGTCAAGGTAATTAGGGTAGCACCTCGTAACGGGTCAGACCAGATGGAGGTACCCGTAAAGCCGGTGTGCCCGAAGGCCTTTTCCGATAAAAGGTCTCCGCCTGTACATCCGTGTGCGATCTGATCCAGTGATCCGCCTGTTGCCGACGCCTCCCATCCTACCGCTCTTCGCGGAACAGCTGACCCCGTCTGGGCCCGTGCAGCGAACGAAAGCAGAAGAGGGTCGATGCGCACAGGTGCATCCTCCGATGTCCAGATGCGCATGTAGCGGGCCACATCGGTCAGTGTGGAAAACAAACCTGCATGACCGCTCACACCCTCAAGTCCATGGTAGGCATTGCAATCATGCACTTGGCCGCGAATGACGTCCTGTCTCCAGGCAAAGCCCTCGCAAGCCGCCCGCCATCCTGCGGCTCTCGGGTCCTCTGCCGCTTCCAGCTGCCAGATATACTGCTCGGCCATATTCCGTTCAAATGGAGTGCCTTCCTCCGCAGGAGCGATCAGACAATCACGCAAGACAGGCTGCGACTGCGGCAGATAACCGGTATGCGTCATTCCGCTCGGCTCGAAGATCCATTGCTTAGCCAAAGCGCTCAGCTCCGTCTGCCAGATCTCCTCCAGAATGAAGCCCAGCAGCATAAACCCAAGATCGCTGTACACCACCTGTTCGCCAGGCTTGTAGATCATCTGCTCCTCCGCGATCATGCGCAGGTAATCCCGCTTTCCGGAGCCTTTTAGGAAAAAGGGTCTCCATGCGGGCAGACCGGAAGAATGGGTCAAGAGGTGGATGATCTTGATTTTTTCCTTCTCCGCTCCTCCGTGTCCTTCTCCCAACTGCGGCAGATGCGTCACGACGCTGTCCGTCAAAGACAGCTTCCCATGCTGGACACTCAAGAGAATCAGCGGCAGCGTCACCACTACCTTGGTCAAGGAAGCCAGATCGTACAGGGTCTGCTCCGTCACCAGAGGTTCCTGCTCACCGCTCCCTGCCTTGCCCCGGCAGACCGTAATCGCCGGCTTATTTTGACGATGCAGCCATACCGCTCCACCGGGGAAAATGCCTTGGCTGATACCTAGATCCAGGCTCTTTTCGATTTGCTCGACGATCGCCAACTCGTCCATTCGCTTCCCTCCTGCTTATTTGCCGCGATGACGCGGATCCAGAATATCGCGAACAGCATCTCCGAACATATTGCAAGACAAAATGGTTACCGTCATGGCAACGCATGGCCAGATAATCATGCCGGGAGCCAGTTCCATATAGCGGCGCGCTTCTGAAATCATGCCGCCCCACGACGGATCAGGCGGTTGAATCCCCAGTCCCAGAAAGCTGAGCGCAGATTCCGTCAGAATCGCACCCGAGATGGCCAGAGAAGACTGTACCAACAGCGGTGCCGTCACGTTGGGGAAAATCTCTTTAAACAGAATACGCGGTGTGCTGGCTCCGATGGCGCGGGCGCTCTCCACGAATTCGAGGTTTTTGATCGAGAGGACCGCCCCCCTCACCGTTCTCGTAAAAATCGGAATGTTTACGATTCCGATCGCCATAATCGTATTGAACGTCCCGGGTCCCAGTGCTGCTACAATCGCCAGTGCAAGCAAAATCTCGGGAAACGCGAACAGGACATCCATGACGCGCATGATAAAGCCGTCTATCCAACGGCCGAAATACCCGGCAATCAAACCAAAAATCGTCCCAAAAATAACACTCACCATGACAGCGGAGATCCCGACGACCAGGGAAACCCGTGCGCCGTAGATGACCCGGCTCAACAAATCGCGTCCGAACTGATCTGTCCCCAGCAAAAACGTGTCGGAGCTGCCTTCCATCCGGTTGTTCTGAAACATCTCGGTTGGATCATGGGGAGCCAGTACCGGGGCCAGAGCTGCAATCACACAAAGCAAAGCGAGCAATATGGAACAGATAACGGCCGTTTTATTGGCCCAAAATCGTTTACGAAAAGTGCTCATGTCTTATCCCCCCGTGTCAGTACTTGATTCGTGGATCAATCCAGGTGTAGATCAGGTCGATGAGGAGATTGACCAGAACAAAGACCAGGGCGACAAAGAGCACGCCTCCCTGCACGACCGGATAATCACGCTGGTAAATCGCTTCAAGTACGTACTGGCCCAGGCCAGGAATCGAAAAAAGCTGCTCGACGATGACGGACCCTCCGAGCAGATACCCAATCTGCATACCGGCGATCGTCACGATCGGAATGGATGAATTACGGAAAGCATGGCCGATGACGACAGTCCATTTGCTGTTCCCTTTGGCTCTTGCCGTACGGATGAAATCCTTGTCCATGGTTTCCAAAAAGGCAGAGCGGGTCATGCGCATTACCCCAGCAGCGACCACAATCCCCATTGTCGTAGCAGGCAGGACAAACACCTTGAATGCCTCGAGCGGATTCTCCCAGAAGCTGACCACGTCAATCGGCGGGAACCAGTTAAAATACAAGGACGTTACCAACAGCAAGAGTGTACCAATCGCAAAGTTCGGTACGGAAATTCCCAACAGAGTCGCGACACGTACTGCGATATCTGTCTTGGAATGTGCGCGAATCGCGGAAATAATCCCAAAAGGAATGGCGACCAGCCACCCGATCAGAACAGCAAATACAGTCAATTGCAGCGTGATACCAAAGCGTTTGATGATCTGCGGCAGAATTTCCTCGCCAGAGTGGACCGATACGCCGAAGTCCCCCTGCAAGAGTCCCCCCACCCAGGTCAGGTATTGCGTAACAAGCGGTTCATCCAGTCCCATGCTTTTACGCAAAGCCGCGATCGACTCTTCTGTCGCGTTGGTCCCGAGCATGATCGAGGCAGGGTCACCCGGCACCATATGCAGGATGGTAAAAACCAATACAGAGATTCCAAACAAGATCGGGATCAGGCTGACAAGTCGTTTGAACAGATAGGCTCCCACTAAGGTCCCTCCCTCTTTTCAAACCTCGCGTGGAGGCAGGCAGTTAGAAACATGGCTCCGCCAGATCAAAAGGCGGAGCCACAATAATTTATGCTACTTGATTGAGGCTCTGACCAGCGCGAAGCTCTCTCCCGCTGCAGATGGTGAAAACTCGATGTTGTCGCGTACAGCGTAGAAATTCTTCGGCGATGCCAGGAACAGGTTTGGAACATCTTCCTCTACGAGCATTTTTTGAGCTTTCTCATACATCCCTTTGCGTTCTGTCTGATCGACAGCCATCAGAGCGTTTTGTACCAGCTCGTCATAAGCAGGGTTGGAGTAGTTCCACACGTTTGCGGAACCTTCGGTATGGAAGAAGAAGCGCATGGAGCGGTCAGCGTCCACACCAGAAGTGTTGCGTCCTACCATCAGATTGCCGTCTTTGGATTTCCAGACATCGATGTAGTTGCCCCACTCAAGCTGGTTGATTTTGGCGTTGATGCCGATTGCTTTCAACTGTTGCTGCAAAACTTGTGCAGTCTCGACCATGTCCGGGTACGTTGCAGCTGTATCGATTTGGGTCTCGAAGCCATTTGGATAGCCTGCTTCAGCCAGGAGTGCTTTCGCCTTCTCTACGTTGAGCTTGTAAGAGTCATAGCTGTTGGTATCCAGCGCCCATCCTTTTACAGCAGGAGCGATTGGACCAGTCAGAGCGGCTTCGCCTTTCCAGACTGTTTGCACGATTTGGTTGCGGTCTACTGCATAGCTGATCGCTTGACGCACTTTCGGATCATCAAACGGTTTTTTCTTCACGTTGATGCCCAGGTAGCTGTATTCCAGCGACTGATAGCCTTTTACTTCCACACCCGGCTTGCCATTCAAGAGAGTCGCCGAATCAGCGGAAACCATGGAGACGTCGATTTTACCGGCACGAATGGCAGCCAAACGCTCCGCTTCGTCTTTCATGATTTGGAACTTGATCGTTTCTACCTTCGCGAGATCGCTGCGGAAGTAGTTCGGATTTTTCTTCAGCAGAACGTATTGGCCTGGTTCATATTTCTCCAGCATATACGGTCCGCTTCCCGCTGTATCCTTGGTCAGATCCCCGGAGCCAACCGGCACGATCGAGGTGGATGCGCTGCTTGTGTTTGCCATGAAAGCTGCATCCGGGTTTTTCAGATGGAACACGACAGTAGTCGGGTCTTTCACTTCGATGGACTCCAGGCTGGAGAAATACGATTTGGAGATCGAGCCTGTATCCGGATTCAGAATGCGCTCAAACGTAAATTTCACGTCTTCCGCAGTCAAATCCTTGCCGTCATGGAATTTCACGCCTTTTTGCAGGAAGACGGTAATGGTTTTGCCATCCTCAGACGTTTCCCATTTTTCTGCAAGATTCGGGATGAGCTCCATGTTTTCATCCAGCTTGGTCAAGCTGTCGTAAATCAGGGAATAGATGCGCACACTGGAAGCCGCCGGAACCTTGTGCGGGTCGAATCCAACCGGCTCCTGCTCGGCAGCCACGATCAGCTCTGTTTTTCCGGAAGCTTGCGGCTGTTCTTGTGTTTGACCTTGTTGTTCTTGCGGCTTCGCCTGTTCTGACGGAGCGGTTCCTCCCCCGGAGCAAGCCGAAAGAGCAAGGGACATAGATAGGAAAATTCCTGCCAACACGCGTTTTTTCACGATGTTACCCCCTACGTTTTCTTTTAAAAGCAAATATTTCCTAACGGCACGGCTCTTTTTGCTCCCGTAACAGACGGAACATTGGAAGGCCGGCCCATTAGTGTCTCGTGGCCCAGAATGGCAAAAGCGACCGCTTCCTTCGCATCGTCCGGCATCCCGAACTGCTGCGTCGTCATCACCTTCATGCCCGCAGGCAATTGCTCCTGAAGCATGCGCAGAAGGGTTTGGTTATGAGCCCCTCCACCTGAGACGATCACTTCTTCTACTTTCGTATGCGGCAGCACATGCTGGATATACGCTTGGGCGATAGTCGACGCCGTCAGGGCTGTTACCGTAGCGATCAAATCTGCATCACTGATCCCCTGCTGCTTCGCCTGCGCCATGAGCTCCTGTGCAAATGCTTTGCCGTACACTTCCCGCCCGGTGCTTTTCGGCGGCTGGAGTTGATAGTACGGGTCCTGGAGCAAGCGGTCAAGCATTTCCTTGCAGACCTGGCCTGATGCAGCCCATTTGCCGCCTTCGTCATACCGCATTCTTCCGTCTGTAACCAGGTGAACAATCTGATCGATAATCATATTGCCCGGTCCCGTGTCGAAAGCGACGACTTTTTCAATGTCTGCTCCTGCTGGAAGAATGGTCACATTGGCAATTCCGCCAATGTTTTGCAAAAGCCTTCCCTTCAGCGGATCGCGGAAAAGAATGTAGTCTGCATACGGGACGAGCGGCGCTCCTTCACCGTCAGCAGCCAGATCTCTGGCGCGAAAATTTCCGACCACCGGGATGCCAGTACGCTCTGCCAAAAGGGACAAATCTCCGATCTGCAGCGATGCCCGCACCTCTGTCGGTCCAGTCGGTCCCGGAAAAGGAGTGCGGCCAGCGATGTGCCAGACAGTCTGCCCGTGCATGCAAATCGCATCTACATCGACAGCCTGGATCGCTGCCTTCTGGATCAATTGCTCGACGACGCAGGCATACCACTCGGACAAGCCGTAATGCGCTGTCGTAAGCTGATCGATGCGTGCCGACTCGACGCTGCACAGATTCAGTACGTAATCGCGCACTTCATCGGAATACGGCAGGTACGTAAACTCTCTCAATACTGCCTGCTCGATCTCCCCACTCGCATTGGTGCGAATCTCTACCAGTGCGGCGTCAATCCCATCCAGTGATGTTCCTGACATCAGACCAATGAGCAAATGATCACTCTTCCTACGGTAGTCTAGCAAACTCGCAGGTTGATTCATCCTACTCCCCCCTGTACGGGATTCTTTACCAAGATTCTACGATTTTCTCAATGATTACGTTTACATTATATGAAATAAAATTACACCGGTCAATCAGATAGTAGTAAACAATATTTCCAATGAAAAAGAAAATTTTTCGCTTCCTTACAGATTTGTAAGG
>DASQMM010000559.1:0-2602 GCA_035645495.1 Brevibacillus sp.
CAATGGCAATTTGCTCAAACCATATGATATTGCGAAGGACAGCAACGAGCACAATACGAACGCGACCAGACTGCCGAGTATGCCCTCATGAAACCATTGCAAAGCGCGCAGTCCTTGCATGACATAAGTCAAAACCAGCGCGTGTATCAAATAAGCACCGTACGAATATTGACCGATTCGAGTCAGCATGGCAGCCAGCCGTTGATGTCTCAGCAACCAAAGCGCCAATCCATAGATCAGCAAAAGCTGTGCTACTGTATACAAAAACATGGAAGGCTTCAAGGAAGTGGCGATGTTCAGATTGATCAGACCGCTTCCCGAATCACGGATCAGTTCATATCCCACGTATCCGTAAAGCAGGACAAAGGAGATGCAGATCCACGACCAATACTGCTTGATTTTCGCTCGAAATACGGGCAGAAGGACAGCAGCCATCCCCCCGAACAGGAAGTAGAAAAAGTAGTAAAAAGCATTCCGATCCCGATATTTGATGAAATAGGTATCCAGCCAGCCGTTGTGAAAGGAAAATCCATGTGCGGGAATATAGCGGTGCGAAAACCACATCATCACGCCGTATACCAGACTGACTCCCGCTGCAATGGCCAAAAAACGCAGAAGCGTATTTGCCTTTTGCCGCATGAAACGAAACACATGTTGCCACAAGGGGTAGAACAGATAAAACTGAAAAATCATCACAACGAACCAGAGATGATAGGAAGCCGTCCCTGTCAGAAGTGTCTTGCTAAGACCCCATACACTCCCACTTTCTCCCCCCTTCAGAAAATCTGGGGAAAGAAGGAGATAGACAATGGACCATACGAAATAGGGAAGCAGGATTTCTGTGATCCTTTTTCGCATAAAACTCAGGTAGGTAATCTTCTCATAGTAGTTGTAAAACAGGACTAGACCCGTGATAAATACGAAGGCAGGCACAGCGAATTTCAGTAAATGAAACCACATTCCATAAACCATTGCCGTCTCTGGATCAATCCCGGGGACTCGCATGTAGACTCCTATGACATGTTGATAGACCACAGCCAAAAACGCAAAGGAGCGAATTAGCTCAAGCTCCGCGATTCGTTCTTTTCGCATTCATCCGCACCTTCCAACACTTTCCATTATTTGCAAAACAATAAACTCTTTTTCCATACTACTTTTTTGAAGCAAGGATCGCAAGTTTTAGTAAATGGAACAGCGAGCATATTTTTGCCTCTCCCCTTCCTGATTTCACCCGGTTAATCCTTCTTGCGTAATGGACCTGAACGCGAAAAACCGCCCGTAATGGTATACGGACGGACTAGTTCGCTTCGTTTGATCATTCCGTTTCACTTCATGACTGATTTCTTTGGAGGGGAATCCGTGTTCCATAGGTCAGACAACGCCACACCCACTCCAGCGGGCCATAGGTGTAACGGGCGAGCCACCAGCGACTCCCGATGATTTGGAAAACAAACAGGATCAGACAGATTATTACGCCTGTCAGCATACTTACCGTTCCGTATATGTGAAAGAGGCGCATCATTCCCGTGAATACAATCGTTTGCAAGACATAATTGCTCAACGCCATCCTCCCCACAAAGGCCAGGGGCATCAATCTCTTCCTCCAGGCTTCATCTGCACACAGCAGCATCAAGGAAGCGATGTAAAAGACGCAAAGCGTAAGCCCGCTCCACCCGACGAAGACAAGGACCCCTGTATCAACAGAGGACGGGAGTACGACATCACCTTCCTGTAAAAGCGGAATCATCGCAACCAATGGAAGACTGACAAAGAGTGACATCCACCAAACGCGTCGAATTGCTGGCAGAAAGTCCGCTGTACGGTGAAACAAGCCTTGTCTGGCTAAGGAAAAACCCAATAAAAATAGCGGCAGGACAGTAAAGACGGCGAAGAATTCATTGGAGATTACGTATGGAATTTCGTAAGCCAGCCGAAATCCCATCCATTGCGACCAGGACCCTTCGTTGTAGATTTGCAGGGCCATCTCCACCAGACCTGTCTTGCCTTCCATTTGCTTTGACGCCGGATCGGGCGGGAGAAGGAGCAGGAGCGTCATCAGGCCCTGATAGAGGATCAGCAAAGACCATGCCCAGGCGTGCACTGTTTTTCGACTTTTGTAATAGAACCATAAAAGAATACATCCCGCAATCGCATAGGTGTGCAAGATATCGCCGTACCACAGAAAGATGAGATGCAGCATGCCGAACCCCAGGAGCACCCACAAGCGTCTGGCAAAAAGACGTTTGATCGGGAGGCCCTTCTGTTCGGCTCGATGCATGAATAGGTAGAACCCGGCACCGAACAGTACGGAAAAAATCGTATAAAATTTCGTTTGGATAAACATGTTGAAAAGGAGCCGGAGCCATTCGTCCGCTCGTGTGTGCTGGATAGGGAGGGCATCTGCTGGAAGGAACAGCATTGGGTGCAGAAAAGTAGGCATATTGACCAGCACGATTCCCAGAAGGGCAAAGCCTCGAATCACATCCAACTGATGGATGCGATCCCCCTCTGAGACAGGAAATAGATTCACACATGTCATCCTTTCTGATTCTGATAAAGGTTCGAAGAGAAAGCTCCTGCGCATGACTCACTCAGCGGTCCG
>DASQMM010000560.1:0-2596 GCA_035645495.1 Brevibacillus sp.
TGTAGGGCAGCCCGGCTCGCCTTACGCGAGCAGGCTGACGACTTCCTTTTTCTCCGGGATCGAAACAGCCATCCCGATCTTGTAGATATGAGAACCCTCCACACCTTCGAAGGCATTGCGCGTATCGATGACGGCGACACCCAGATCAGCGAGCTCCCGGTAGTCGAAGCTGCCGTGATTGGTGATCAGCACCATGCAGTCGTAAGTGCGGAACCGCTCCAGATCATAGGCGATGGAATGAACTGATTCTCCCGCCTTGTTGACAAAATGTTTGGCGTACGGATCGTAGTAGTCCACGCTTGCCCCGTTCTTTTTAAACAGCTCGTAGATCTCCAGGCCCGGCGATTCTCGCAGATCGTCCACATCCGGCTTGTATGCCATGCCGAGAATGAGGATTTTGGAGCTGTTGATCGATTTGGCATAGAGATTCAAGACCTGTACCGTCTTGTGAAGAACGTAGTCCGGCATGCTGTCATTGATGGATTGTGCAATATCAATAAACTTGCTGTGAAAACGAAATCCTTTTGCCTTCCACGACAGATACATCGGGTCGAGCGGAATGCAATGGCCTCCGATGCCGGGTCCCGGGTAAAACGGCATGTAGCCAAAAGGCTTGGTCGAAGCCGCCTTGATCACTTCCCAGACATTGATGCCCATCTTGTCGCACATCAGCGCCATCTCATTCATAAAGGCGATATTGACGCTTCGGAAGGTATTCTCCAACAGCTTCGACATTTCTGCCACTTTCGGCGAAGAGACGGGTATGACCGCTTGTACAAGATTTCCGTATAGCGCCATCCCCAGATCAATGCATCTTTGTGTGGTTCCCCCGATCACCTTGGGCGTGTTGTGGGTGTTGAATTTCCGGTTGCCCGGGTCTACCCGCTCCGGAGAATAGCAGAGGAAGAAATCCACCCCTGCCTGATAGCCCAATTTTTCGATCTCCCACTGAATCAGCTCTTCAGTCGTGCCCGGATAGGTGGTGCTTTCCAGCGTAATCAGCATCCCCTGCTTCATATAGATCTTCAATTGGTTTACGACATGCGTAATGTAGGAGGTGTCCGGGTCTTGATTGGGACTCAGCGGCGTTGGGACGCAGATGCAGATCGCATCCAGCTCCGCAATGGCAGCGTAGTCCGTCGTCGAAAAAAAACGATCTGTAGCCAGACATTCCTGCAAGGTCTCATCCGAAATATCCTGGACATAGGAGACGCCCGCCTTTAGGCTTTCGACTTTTCTCGGGTCCAAATCGATCCCGACGACGGTGTATCCGCCTTTTATCGTTTCCACGGCAAGGGGCAGGCCGACATAGCCAAGCCCGATCACCCCTACTCTTGCCGTCTTATCCGCCAATTTTTGCTGCAGTTCCTCGAATCTCCCCATACTCGTCTCTCCCCTTCATGGTCTCTTTATGAAATGAGTCGCTTCACGCGTGCTGCCAGCTCTACAGGCGAAAAAGGCTTAGTAATGTAGTCGGAAGCACCGAGAGCGAATGATTTTTTCACATCTTCCTCCAGCTTCTTATCCGTCAGAACCACGATCTTGCTCGCAGGTCCTGTCTGCTGTTTCCTGATACGCTCCATCAGTTGATAACCGTCCATGATCGGCAGGTTGAGATCGGTGATGACCAAATCTGGGAACAGCTCCTGGTATTTTTGCACCCCATCCATGCCATCCTGGGCGATCGTCACCTGGTAGCCCTTTTGCTGCAGGAATATTTGCAGGAACTCATTGACTGTCTCATCGTGGTTGACCAGCAGGATGCTCCCCGCCGTTTCCTCCCTGCCATCCAGGCGATGAAAAAACAGCTTGATCTCCCCATAGCCCGCCAGCTCCAGGACCTCCTGAATCATTCGT
Source organism: Brevibacillus sp. (assembly GCA_035645495.1). Lineage (GTDB taxonomy): Bacteria > Bacillota > Bacilli > Brevibacillales > Brevibacillaceae > Brevibacillus. The sequence continues at coordinate 1,858 of DASQMM010000560.1, forward strand.
TGCAGGACGTAGCTTGTCGCCTGCTTGGATTCGGGAAAGCTGGCGATCAACAGACTGCCTGACAGAAGCCCGCGTTCCTGCAGAATATCCTTTACCTGCAGGGAGAAAAAGTGGGTTTCGCTCCGGTTTTGCCCCTCCAGATAGACTGCCAGGAGGCGGGTGTTTCGGTCATAGGCGAGTTGCATGTGCAAGCCCATGCTTTTTTGTTGGAGAGCCTCCTCGATGTCGCTGACCGATGCCGGGCTAAGCTGCTTGCAAGCAGCAAGTATGATGCCGCACGAGTTGTGTTCTGACCTGGACGCTTGCAGAAATTGGTGAAATGCAGGTACTAGACTGTTCATCCTCTTACCTCCAGACTAGAAATCGTTTTCTTTTCCTCAGCTTTCCAGCTCGTTCGGGTCATCGTGCCCCACGAGTTGTTGTTGCGCAGATATTCGATGTGACCCAAGAACCGCCAGATGACACCGATTTGACGGTAGCCGAAAAACATCAGAATGGTATAGAAAAGCATTTTGACGATATCCTGAAAACGCGGATAGCGGCGAAATGCGATTTCCTCCAACAGCAGCGCGCCAATCCCCAAGAGAAAGCCATAGAGAATGTTGAGGGCGCCATAGATCAGCAGGATATTCGCATGCGTCATGTCCATCAGCACGTAGCCGATCAATGCCAACAGTCCTGTAATTCGAAAATAAGGATTCAAGGTCTCAAACAAAATGTTGTACGGCAAGGTGACCAG
>DASQMM010000561.1:0-3624 GCA_035645495.1 Brevibacillus sp.
TACGTGTTACTCACCCGTCCGCCGCTAGGGTCCGAAGACCCTCGCTCGACTTGCATGTATTAGGCACGCCGCCAGCGTTCGTCCTGAGCCAGGATCAAACTCTCCAATAAAGTTTGTTACTGGTTCAAAGCTGGCAAATCAATAATGATAGACTCATCAACGCTTTCGCTGTTCAGTTTCCAAAGAGCACCAATCGCCCGTAGGCGACCTTCTTATTATAACACCTTCACCACAAGAGTGCAAGTGTTTTTTTGTTACCGCCAAACTTCGTTAGCGGCGACAAAATCTAATATAACAAAATCAATTACTTAAAGTCAAGAGCTTTTGAATCTTTTTTTCAAGATTTTTTTAATCACATTACCTTTAATTGAGCAGAATTTAAGTATACATAAACTCCTGTAAGAAGTCAATAGAAAAATGCATACGTTTTGTTGCTTTACTTCACACTATTTATCAAATGTGCATTTCCCCAAACAATAAGGCGGTGAACTTGTGGACCCCAAACCTACCTACCAAGAATACGATAACCAGGATTATCGTGAGCTTTCTACTGTAGAATCGCAAAGAAACGAAATCCTCCAGGAAGAGTTTCCCGAAGGTCCCTATGGTGCAGCTACAAATGAAGTTAAGCTGGGCAAGGCCACAGGCTGGGAACCCGGGCAGCATTCCACTTCGACGCGCTTTACATACGAAACCAGGCAGATGCATGAGGATTTGCCCCGTCAGTACCCTGGTGCTCACCCCATTCATGACAACCCCGACGAAGAGGAATAGGCAAAATACAGCAAGCCCCTACCTTATCATAGTGGGGGCTTGCTGCATGAAATGGATGAACTATACATCACGCTTCCGTTTCTGCTTCTACCCGTGTTCGCAAGGTTCCAATCCCCTCAATCGTTACGGAAATTTCATCACCGACTTGAAGCGCCCCTACACCTGGAGGAGTTCCTGTCAGGATAACATCCCCCGGCAACAGGGTCATAACAGCAGATACGGCTTCCACCAACTGCGGAACGGTAAACACCATCTGATTCGTGTTGGAGTCTTGACGAACCTCCCCATTAACCCGTGTCACAATCCGCAGGTTTTGGTAATCCACTTTGGCGGCGATCGCCGGACCGAGCGGACAGAACGTATCAAAAGATTTCCCCCTGGTCCATTGCCCGTCCTTCATTTGCAAATCACGCGCTGTAACATCAATCGCGCAAGTAAAGCCAAGGATATACTCCTCCGCATCCTCAGCCGTGACTCGCTTCGCTTCCTTTTTGATGACGACCGCCAGTTCTCCTTCATAATGCAGGTTTTCTGTCAGTTTTGGGTAGACAATGGGTTCCTCTGGTCCGACGACGGTTGTCGAGGGCTTGAGGAACATCAAAGGCTCAAGTGGCAGTTCAAGCCCCATCTCTTCGGCATGATCGCGGTAATTCACCCCGATGCAGACAACCTTGCTAGGTGCGCTCGGAGCCAGCAGTTTGACATCCCCCAGCGGCAGTTCCAAACCAGTCATGATTGGTTTGGCTGATTGAACTTTGTAGATGTCTCCTTCAATCACGCGAACCTTGTTCTCGTCTTCCACCATCCAGCCGTGCTTGATCTTGCCATTGCGCTCATAGCGAATAATCATGTTCTTATCCTCCCCCGACATGCCCTGTCTCACCATTAAAATAAATCGTTGACTGCCTCACGCGGTTTGGAAGTGATCTCTTCGATGACGGTTCCTTCTACCGCTGCCTCTACCAGTGCCTCTACATCCAATGCTTCCTCGAATCTCGCCGCCAAATAGGCTTTCGGTCTCGTCACCGGATTCTTCGGTGTAAATACGGTGCAGCAATCCTCATAAGGCAGAATAGACAGTTCATAGGTATCGATTTTTCGTGAAATATCGGTGATCTCGATTTTATCCATCGCTACAAGCGGGCGCAGCAAAGGGATCGAAATCACTTTATTGATCGTGTCCATACTCTCCAAGGTCTGCGAAGCGACCTGGCCCAGACTCTCTCCAGTAGCCAGTGCCTTGGCGCCAGTATTGGCTGCCACCCGTTCCGAAATCCGCATCATGAAGCGTCGCATGATGGTAATCAGATAGTCCTCAGGGCACTTTTCGCGGATCGCCGTCTGAATTTCCGTAAAAGGAACGACATGGAGCCGAACGGTGCCGCCCCATTTTGTCAGCTTATGTGCCAGATCGCGGACCTTTTGCAGAGAGCGTTCACTCGTGAAGGGATAGCTGTGAAAATGGATGGCTTCCAGCGTAACCCCGCGCTTGAGCATCATCCAGCCAGCCACCGGACTGTCGATCCCCCCTGAGAGCAAAAGCAGTACCTTGCCGCTCACGCCTACAGGCAAACCGCCAGGACCCGGGATCGTCTCACAACTGATATAGGTTCCTTCCGTGCGAATTTCGATATTTACGATTGCTTCCGGCTCGTGGACGTCTACCTTGATTTGCGGCAGTGCGCGCAAAATATGCGTCCCCACGATGCGGTTCATCTCCATGGATGGAGTCGGATACCGCTTGTCCGCACGGCGTGTCACGACACGGAACGTCCGCGGCTGAGGGTCCATCTGCCGGATCAACTCGAGCGCCCTAGTCTTGATCGTCTCCAGGTCAGGCTCGACATGGATCGTAGGACTGAACGAAGAGATTCCAAATACACGTTTGAGCCGCTCCATGACTTCTTGCGCATCCTCTCCGTGCAGCTCCACATACATCCGCCCGTAATTACGGCGCACCTTCACCTTGAAAAAGGAGCGCAAGACGCTTTTTACGCTTCGCGCCAAGGCCTCCTCAAATTGATCGCGATTGCGCCCTTTCAAGGCAAGCTCGCCATAGCGAATCAAAATTACATCGTAGTTCATGACAGTCTCCTTCTCAGTTTCCCTAATTTTTATTTCATATAAGAACGCAATGTCTTCACGCAATCTCGCAACGCCTCGATAAACTGTACAACCTCATCGGCTGTATTGTCTCGACCGAGACTGATGCGCAATGAAGAAGAAGCGCATTCAGCCCCCACCCCGATCGCCATCAGGACTCGACTGGGTTCATTCGCCTTGGAGGAGCAGGCCGATTTGGTGGAGACGAGAAAACCCCGTTCTTCGAGGGAATGCAGCAGCACCTCCGCCTTCACTCCGGGAACAGACAGATTCATAATGTGAGGCGCTGTTCCTTTTGCCGGCGTATTGACCTGAATTCCTTCGATCGGGGAAACCCCCTCCCGCAGCTGTTCAAGCAGACGCTGCAGACGTGAGGGTTCATCCGCCCCCGACTCCTGCAGCAGGCGGAAAGCTTTGGCCAATCCCGAGATTGCCGGCAGATTTTCCGTACCGGAGCGAACCCCTGCCTCCTGCCCGCCACCGGTGAGCAGCGGTTGGATAATCAAGCCTTCCCTTTTATAGAGAATGCCGATGCCGCGTGGACCATGGAATTTATGAGCAGACAAGCTCAGCAGATCAATGCCGGATTCTTTGATTCGCAGCGGAACCTTGCCGATTCCCTGCACCGCGTCGACATGGAAAAGAACTTTGGGAAATTGCTTGAGCCACTTGCCGATCTCTTCGACTGGCTGTATTGTGCCCAACTCATTATTTACGTGCATGACGGAGACGAGGATCGTATCAGGC
>DASQMM010000562.1:0-7627 GCA_035645495.1 Brevibacillus sp.
CGTGAAAATAGAGGATGTTCGGCCCGAAGCTGAGCGTCACCTGTGCGCTGCGCTCCAGCTTGTCGGTCTGGCTTCCCCAGTACAAAAAACCGCCAAGCATGAGATGAAGCAAGAGTACATGACCAGAATTCAGCTCGAACAACAGATGCTTTCCCCGTCTGCTGACGTGCTTCAGGCGATTCCCCGCAACCGTTTGGATGAACATTTCCGGCGAGACGTTGATCGTTTTTTCCCGCTCTATCCGTGCCTCAGTGATGACCATCCCTCCGACTCTTTCCTCCAGCAGTTTGCGGTACGTCTCCATTTCAGGCAGCTCCGGCATACATTTTCCTCCTGCACATGTTTGTCTGTAGGCTCCCCATGCACAGCGGGGCTCATGCCATTTTTGCGTCTTTTTTGATAGGATTACCAACCCCATAGGCAAATCGGGTAATATAGTATAAGGGTATGACCCACAGGAATTCGTACGGACAGGAGACATGGCATGCAAAAAGTAGAATTGATCGCTACGGCGACGTTTGGCTTAGAATCCGTAGTCGCCGAAGAGGTAAAAGCGCTCGGATACAATCAGGTTCAGGTAGAAAACGGAAGAGTAAACTTTACCGCAGATATTTCTGCCATCGCACGCACCAATTTGTGGTTACGAACAGCGGATCGTGTGCGTCTAAAGATAGGGGAGTTCAAAGCGACCACTTTTGACGAGCTGTTCGAGAAGACCAAAGCGCTGCCTTGGTCGGATTGGATTACCGAGGATGCGACATTTCCGGTCGAGGGCAAGTCTGTAAAGTCGACGCTTTACAGCGTGCCGGACTGTCAGGCCATTGTAAAAAAGGCAGTGGTCGAAAGCCTGAAAAAGACGTACAAGACGGACTGGTTTGAAGAGAAGGGACCGTTGTACAAGATCGAGGTCGCCCTGCACAAGGATATTGCGACACTGACCATCGATACCTCCGGGCCTGGCTTGCACAAGCGCGGGTATCGCGGCTTGATCGGTACGGCTCCGTTGAAGGAGACGATGGCAGCGGCGATGATCATCCTGTCTCGCTGGAAACCGGATCGGGTATTTATGGACCCGTTCTGTGGCTCGGGAACCTTGCCGATCGAAGCGGCTCTCATCGGTCAAAATATCGCTCCGGGGATGAATCGCGAATTCGTCTGTGAGAGCTGGCCGGCGATTCCCAAAACGGTTTGGCGGGAAGCGCGCGCGGAAACTCATGACCTGGCGCGTTATGACCAGAAGCTGGAGATCATCGGAACGGACGTGGATGATGAGATCTTGAAGATCGCTCGCCGCAATGCGGAAGAAGCAGGGGTGGATGATCAGATCCACTTCCAGCGCATGGATGTTCGCGATATTCGCACCAAGCGCAAATACGGCTATTTGATCTGCAATCCGCCCTATGGGGAGCGTCTTGGCGAATGGAAGCAGGTAAGCAGACTGTACGGCGAGATGGGCAAAACCTTTGCTGCGATGGATACCTGGTCCTTTTACGTCATCACCTCGGACGAGCAGTTCGAGGAGCATTTTGGACGCCAGGCAAGTAAAAAAAGGAAGCTGTACAACGGCAATATCAAAGTGGATTACTATCAGTTTTTTGGACCAAAACCCCCTCGTCCTTCAGCGGTTGCCCCAACCGAATAAGCGAGAGAAGGGGGAAGGGGAGGAGAAAGGAAAGTGAGCAACTTGTATCGTGTAACCCGCAGCCGGATCGTGGCTGCATGCTTGGCCGCACTGATGCTGCTGACCGTAGCAGCGCCAATCTCGGCAGAAGAGACGACAGCACCTGCATCTGCCGGGACGCAGGAGGCGCAGAACGAAACGGCTGAGACAGCGGCTGCATCGGGAGAACAGCCGATTGTCTTCAAGGATGTGGAGGACAGCTTTGCCAAAGACGCGATCACCCGGCTGGCATCGCTTCATCTGATCAGCGGAGTGGAAGAAGAGCAATTTTATCCGCAGAAACCGATAACGCGTCAGGATGTAGCGGTCTTGCTCAGCAAGGTAATCGGTCTGCAGCCAGTCGGCGTAGAAGAAGCAAAATACGAAGACGTGGGGCTCGACAGCCCGTATGCCCCTTACGTGTATGCACTGGCGGAGCTTGAAGTGCTGAAAGGCAGACCGGACAATCAGCTCGGTGCAGCCGATCCCTTGACCCGTCAGGAGTTGGCAGTCCTTTTGACGCGCCTGATGAAAGCAGGCCAAATCCAGCAGGCTTCGGCATCCGGTTCCGCCAACTATGAGGATATTGACGAGGCGGCGGACTATGCCCGCGATGCGATTGTGAGCGTGGCCAATCAGCGCTGGATGACGGGGGCGAGCGGTTCGTTTCGTCCTTTAGGCATCGTCACCCGTGCGGAAGCTGCCGTCATCGCTGAGCGCGTCCTGGATGCCCGCTATGCGCAGGCGGAACAAGTGAAGTTCGAAGTGAACACGGAGCGGCTGAACGTCATGGCTGGCAGCAGCGAGCGTGTGACCGTAAAAAGCCCGGACGGCAAAAAGCTTCCGTTCACACCGATTTATGGATTTGATCGGCCGGAGCTGGGTACGATTCTGCCGGACGGCACGTTTGTGGCTGGACCCGCGACGGGAACAGGAAATGTCACCGTGACGGTCGGACATCGCACCCTTACGATTCCGGTACAGATTACAGCCGCTGTCGTCGCTCCAAAGCTAGAAGAGTCGAAGTCGTCCAAGGAGCCTGAGCCGTCGGCGTCGGCGTCGGAGCCGGAGGAATCTACCGAATCCACGCCGGTAGAAGAGACTTCTCCGGTTCAGGAAGACCAGCTGCAAAACATCGCCCCTGACAGCTTTACGTCAGTAAAAACAGTGGGACCGGCGGATAACTATTTCCGCGAGGTGGAGAAGGCTTATCCGGGTCCAGTAGGTGGCTTGACTGCTGTATCTGAAGAGTGGACAGGCTACAATCGCCAGTACGGACGCAAGGTGACCGTAGCGCTGCCAGAAGGCAAAGCGGTAGAGCGAGTCAATCTCACCTTCCAGCAACGCAAAACATCGGGGATTACCCTGCCGAGCTCATTGGAGGTAGAGGTATCTCAGGATGGCAAGGCTTGGTCGTATGCGGGAAAAGCCGTGCACGATGTCCCGGCTTCCGAAGAAAAAATGCTGACTCGTACCCTGGCAGTGTCCCTGCCGCAGCTGGAAGCGCGTTATGTTCGCGTCACTTTTCCGGTGAAGGTGTTCGTTTTCGCCCGTCAACTGGAGGTATGGGCCAAGGATGCAGAAGCAGGGTCTAGCGATATCGCATTGCTCCCGCCGCCCAAACAGTTCCAGCCGATCGACAATGGACAGACCAGACGGCCAGTGGAAAATATGCTGCTCGTCTACACGGGAATGCATGACGAACTCGGGACCTGGACCAAGGAAGATTTCCTGCCGATGGTGGGGTATTTGACGCATGATGGGTATATGCGGGATCAGATGTTTGACACGGTGCTGTTATTGCCTTACCAGACCATGCCTGCTACCCGTGATAGCTGGAATGCCTATCTGAATGATTTGTTCCGCATGGACAGGCAATTGGATGCGCTCAACAGTGCCATGAGAGAGTACAATCGCTTGCGAGGCACCCTGTACACCACTCCGACGAAGGAAAATGTAGTGCTGGCGATCCCGTATCCAAATGCAGCACAGAAGGATTTCGGCAAATTGCCTGGCGAAGAGACGTCGCTATCCTTCAACGCTGCGGGCATCGGAGAAGAGATGGCCTATCAGAACCGTAAAAAAGCGGTCGAGTGGTACTTCCAGGAGCTGCTCAAGCGTTGGAACAAGGAAGGCTACAGCTACTTGAATCTGGATGGCATCTACTGGTTCCATGAGCTGATCGAGGACAGTGCCCCGAAGGAGCGGGAACTGATCCGCAGCACTGCCAGCATGGTCCATGATGAGGCGCTCCGCTTCTACTGGATTCCATACTACGGTTCTCCAGGCGTAGAAGAGTGGAAGAGCCTGTATTTCGACAGAGCTTTCCTCCAGCCCAATTACTACAGTGACAAGCCTGTAACCATCGAACGGATCCAAGGGGTGTTGGACGCCGTACAAAAGTACGGAATGGACATCGAGATCGAGGGCGATCACAAGATGTACAACGATCCTAAATTCTACCAGCTTTACTACAATCAATTAGCTGCCACCCATAAGCTGGGAATGGACAAAAATAATGTGCATGCTTATTATTTCGGCTCCAAAGCCTTCCTGCCAGCTGCTCGCAGCAAGGATGAAGCGATTCGGGCCATCTACGACGACACCTACAAGTGGATGCGCGGGCGCTTTGATCGGGATGAGTTTTTGGAAACGGATGTCATGCCGTAGCAGACAAAATGAAAACGGACGCCAGCATTTTCGTGGCGTCCGTTTTTTGTTTGGACCTACATCGGCAATTTGCCTTTTCGTTCCAGCAGTCCCTTATAGTGATCTCTGTAAATCCAAAGCAGATATCCTTCCAGCCCAGTTACCACAATGGCCAAGGGGAGCAAGGCTGGATCCTCAAAAATGTGAAAAAGAAAGATGTTGACCACAATGGGGGCAAAAATCGCTAATATCGCCGGGGTAAAGAGATTGACGAGCAATAAAAGGCCGCCTAAAAGCTCCGTAGATTTTTCCAAAACGAGCAAATACCCGGTTAACAATTCCATGGCCTTAGGGCTGGTCGGAAAAACGGGATCATACCCGAGAATGACGACCCAACCATTAAATCCGGCCAAGATAAAAATCAAAGCCAGCAGAATACGAGGCAAATGGATACGCAGCACGCCATCACACACCTCCAGGATAAGGTACGTTCAAGTGCATCGTATCCCAGTTATTCCCTTGCGTCAACGGAGATCCGAAATTCTACCAGCTTTCGTTTTTTTATACTTCCGAGGGATCTTCCATAAACCAAGAGATATACGAGCAGCGCTTGCAGATCAGAATCGCGGCCTCTTTATTCGCCCAATCCAGCCCGAAGAAAGTGGCCCCTCGCGAATTCAATTGGCGATAGTCTTTATGGAACGTATCATTTTGGCAACAGGGACAAGTAAGTTGAACGCCTCCCATTTGGTAGCGCATCAGTAACCACTCCTTCCTTTTGTTACCTTTTTATACGAATCGCTGGCAGATAAGTTCCAGTCAGGGCTGAATCACCCCTCCTGATTCGCAGGAATCATGCGGAACAAAACAATGTACAAATAGGCGCTCAAGAGGGACACACCCAGTATCAGCCCAAACACCCCGACAGGCGGCAGCCAAGCGGAAATCCCGATGGTCAGGGGCGCAATAAAACGCCCGATGGAAAATTGCAGTGAGGAAGCACCCATGTACTGCCCGCGCGCGTCCTCCGGGGAGTACTTGCTGATAAAGCTTTGTGCGACAGGGGTGCGGATCAACTCGCCAAGGGTCAGGACGAACATACAGCCGAACAGAAACCAGATGTTCGTGGAAAAGGCCATCATAAACATACCAACGCCGTACAAGACCGATGAAATGACGAGACTATTGCGGTCGCTCCAGTGCTGAAACCAATTGGTCACCGGGAGGGTAAACAGCACGACGAGAAGACCATTTAGCCCCATCAGCCAGCCAAAGGCACTCGTACCCCCGACGTTAAAGGACCAGTCTCCCCAGGATACGAGAGGCTGGGACTGAACATGTTCATTGACGTACAAGGCCATGAACAGATCCAGTTGCATGAAGGCGATGGCGATGAACACACCAGCCAGAATATAAAGTGCAAATACCTTATCGCGGAAGATGACGGTATAGCTTTTAAACTGCTCTTTGATCGAAAAGCGTTCTTTTGCTTTTTCCTCCCGCACATGTGCTGGCAGGCTTTCCTTGATCAGGAAAAAGACAGTGATCGCAAACAGGATTTCGATGATCATACAGACGAGCAGCAGCTCGAAGCGGTAATGAATGAAAAAGAAGGAGCCAAGAACAGGTCCGGCAACTACCCCGATATTCATCGCTGTGTAAAAGGTAGCAAACACGACACGCCGGTCCTCTTCTGTCGTCAAGTCCGCTACCATTGCCGAACTGGCCGGCCAGTAAAGGGAGCCAGCAATTCCAATCCCGATGAATGCGAGATAATCCACCCATGGGGACCAGGAAAAGGCAAACAGGGCAAACATGCTTGAAGAGAGGATCAGCGAGGTGAGCATGGTCGGCCTGCGCCCGATCCGGTCAGACAGATAGCCGCCGAAGAGATTGGAGAACATCCCCAATAGCGGGGGAACCATGAGCAGCAGACCTGCCATGTCTTTCCCGAAAGAGTCACTAAATAAGAGAGCCATAAACGGAAAATACATCCAAAAAAATGTATGGGTAATCAGTTCGCCAAATAGCCGAACCTTCAGATTCAAATCCCAAGAACGCCAACTCATGACACCATTTCCTCCATCCTGTTTTCAAAATCTGCAGAAAGCCCGAACCTGAACCCACCAAAAAAAGCGCAAAACGGGAGAGGACGATACTCTCTTCGCTTGCGCTTTTTTTACGATGTCAGGTAAAAGTGGGCCTTAAAGAAAATCAGATGGAGAAGGCAAAATAAAGCTACTTCCCCCTGGGCGGCGCCACAACTGATCGGAAAAAAGACAGAAGCGGTTCAGGCATCCTGCAGTGTCCAGCTATAGGTATTCGGGTTTTCGATGAGAGGGAGAGCCCCTCGATCGAGGCCCTACCTAAGCCGTGTAAACTGCAGTGATCACCATAAGAACAACGCTCCTGTCTTTAAAAATTTTTATACAGTCAACTCTTGTTGATTAGAATACTCCACAAATAGCAAAATATGCAAGAAAAATTTTTTATTACTGGATACTTAGATTTTAGGCAAAACGCCTTTAGATTGAAAAATGCGCGGCTATTCAGTAAAATATTTTTTAATAATTACAAATGAGGAACGTGGAGGGTGATCTTATGTTGGACCCGCGTATTGTCAAGCTTGCTGGGAATTTGCTGAGCCATTCGGTACGTCTGCAGGAAAAGGAAAGCTTGTTGATCGAGGTGAGAGGAGAGGGGCACGCCTTGGCAAAAGAGCTGGTGAAACAGGCCTACGCCAAGGGAGCTTACCCGTTTGTCCGGATCCTGGATCCGAGCATCCAAAGAGAACTGATGATGGGTACAGGCAAAGAGCGAGCGGAACATCTGGTGAAATGGGAAGAGCCGATGTTCAAGGATCTGGATACCTATATCGTCATTAACGGTCCCGTCAATGACAGCGAGATGGCCGATGTGCCTGTCGAGCGGCGGCGCGAACATCAGAAAGTGATGCAGGAGCTAAATGACTACCTGATTAACAACTGTCGCTGGACTCTGCTTAACTATCCGACTCCGGCTATGGCTCAGAGCGCCAACATGTCTTCAGAAGCGTTTGAGGACTTTTATTTTGACGTATGCTCGGTAGACTACAAGAACATGCATGAAGCCTTTTTGCCGCTGAAAGCTCTGATGGATCGAACAGACAAAGTGCGATTGGTCGGACAAGGTACAGATCTGAGCTTTTCGATTAAAGATATTCCGAATGTCATCTGCTCAGGGCTTCGCAATATCCCGGACGGCGAAATTTTCACGGCGCCTGTGCGTGATTCCGTCAACGGTACGATTACGTTCAACACGGCTACCAGCTACCTCGGA
>DASQMM010000563.1:0-9070 GCA_035645495.1 Brevibacillus sp.
CATCGCCGGATTGCTTTTCTCTGGGGTCCATCAGAGTCTACGGCTTGGAAAGACCGGTATCGCGGCTATCTGCTCGCACATGAAGAGGCAGGTCTTGCGGTGGACCAATCCCTGTGGGTCGAGGGACATGCTACGGTACAAGGCGGGGTAGAGGCCTTGCGCAAGGTGCTCAACAGCCCGAATCCGCCGACTGCGGCCTTTTGCTACAACGACGTCGTCTCGTTTGGCGTCATGCACGGCTTGAAAGAAGCGGGATTGACTCCCGGCAAGGATTTGGCCATCGTGGGCTTTGACAATATTAAAGAGGCAGCCATTTACAACCCCAGTCTGACGACGATCGCGGCCACCCCCGAGCTGGTCGGGGCGCATGCCGCAGATCTGTTACATCAACGTATTCGCGGAATGGACGAGGGTCCCCAGAGGATTATTTTGAAGCCACAGCTTGTAGTGCGTGAATCATGCGCCGCCGGGTTGGCTGGTTCTAAAGAATCCTAAATCCATATCGGTACAAAAAAAAAGTCTTCAGAACCATGTTGTCATTGGGGCTGAAGACTTCTTTGTTTTTCTATTTCCTCTCCACTTCAATAGAGGCAGGTACGGTTCCTACGTTTTCGTTAATCAAATAAACTGCGATTCGGCTCGTAAATGTCCCACGCCAGCTTCAATGACTCGACGATCTGATCGGCTACGGACTCGGCGTCCAGCTCGCTGGTCGTAATGCGGGAATGATGGATATTGTATGCAGATCTCCTGTTCAGGAACAGCTCCTCGATTTCATCCAGAGACTTGTTTTGCAGGATAGGCCGGCTGTCGATGATCAGCGGAATGCGTTCCTTCCAGGACTCCCAGGACAGATCGAGGAAAAAGACGAGGCAGTTGGCTAGGCAAGCCTTGCGAACTTCTTCCTGAAGATACGCCCCACCGCCAAGAGACAGGATCTTGACACGGGTATTTTTGCAAAGGGAGACGATCAGCTCGCGTTCCATCTTGCGGAAGCTTGCCTCTCCCATTTCCTTGAAGATTTGGGAGATCGGCATCTGGTGAATGCGTTCGATCTCCTCGTCGATGTCGATGAAATCCCGGTACAGCTTTTTTGCGACAAGCTGGCCGATGGTGGTTTTACCAGCACCCATGAAACCGATGAAGGCAATGTTTTTTTCGCGAATCGATATATCTATATTTTCGGTCATTTCAATACTCACTTTCCCTAATCTAGCAGCCCACAGTCGAACTGTATAACCTACATTATGAAGCGAAAAAGACGTTTGTGTCAATTCAAAATGACGTAATTGCTTTGCTGATTTACATTCCTAAAGCAGGGTGAGAGAAATACCCTTGTAGAAAGAGCTGGTGAGAATAATTTTCTAAAAATTAATAATAGATTGACACGATGAAAAGGGCTCTATTATAATCCGTTGTATCGATATACTATATCGAGATACTAAACCGATACACTCATTGTCAAATCGGGTTTTTGCATCAAGAGTTAAATGCGAATGGGAGTGACAGCTCTATGAAACCATTACGAACTGGGAATGCGGTTTTAATCGTTAGCGCTGATGAAGCGGTCAAGTGGATTCCCTCGGGAGCGACTATCACTTTTTGTGGCGCCGGTGGCGGTTTGCTGGAGCCGACACAGGTGATCGATGCTCTTGCCCGTCGTTTCCGGGACACCCAGGAACCGCGTGATCTCACGTACTGGCATTCGACAGGCTTGGGAGATCGTGCAAATCGGGGGATGTCCCCACTGGCTCAGCCTGGAATGGTCAGGCGCATTATCGGCGGTCATTGGGGACAATCGCCGCGACTGGCTGAAATGGCAGAACGAAATGAAGTAGAAGCCTATAATTTTCCCCAGGGTGTGATGAGCCAGGTGTTGCGGGCAGCAGCAGCGGGACATCCAGGGATTCTCAGCCATGTCGGTCTGGGAACCTTTGTAGACCCGAGGGAAAAGGGCGGAAGGTTAAACGAGCGGACACAAGAGGAACTCATACGGCTTATGAAAATCGATGATCAAGAATGGCTGTTCTATCCCGCTGTGCGGCCGGACGTCGCGATTATCCGGGGGACGACTGCCGACACCGAAGGGTATATCAGCATGGAGGATGAGATTGCTTACCTGGATGCGCTGGCGATGGCTCAGGCAGCTCACAACAACGGGGGAATCGTCATCGCGCAGGTCCAACGTCTGGTCAAGTCGCGCACGCTGCATCCGAAGTCGGTCAAAATTCCGGGCTATCTGGTGGATGCGGTCGTCGTAGATCATGAACAGCCGCAGTTGTATGCCGGTTCGGTCAATCGATTTTTTTCCGGGGACTATGTCATGGAGACGGGAGAGGTCATCCCGCTTCCGCTTAATGAACGCAAGGTAATCGCTCGTCGTGCCCTTCATGAAGTGAAACCAGGCGATGTCGGAAATGTCGGAGTGGGGATCTCGGACGGCATCGGAATGGTAGCTCGCGAAGAAGGCGTGAGCGAAGAGATGACATTGACGGTGGAGACGGGTCCGATCGGTGGGGTTAGTGCCCAAGGCATCTTTTTCGGAGCGAGTGTCAATATGCAGGCAGTACTAGATATGCCGGCGCAGTTTGACTTTTACGATGGTGGAGGGTTGGATGTCTGCTTTTTGAGTTTTGCCGAAGCAGATCAATCGGGAAATGTGAACGTCCACAAGTTCAACGGCAAAATCATGGGGACAGGCGGGTTTATCAATATCAGTCAAAACACCAAAAAAGTGATTTTCAGCGGTACCTTGACAGCTGGCGGGTTACAAACGGTGATTGAAAACGGCGGTGTGCGAATCGTCCATGAGGGACGCTTTCAGAAGCTGGTTCCACAAGTGTCGGAGATCACATTTAACGGCAAGGATGCCCTTCGTCGCGGACAGGGGGTCATCTATATTACAGAACGTGTTGTCTTTCGTCTGACACCAACCGGGTTGGAGCTGTGTGAGATCGCGCCGGGACTGGACGTAGAGCAGGATATCATCCGTCACATGGGCTTTCGACCGCAGATTGCGGCTGATCTCAAAGAAATGGACCGCCGCCTGTTCCTGCCGCAGCCGATGGGAATTCGCAAAGAGTGGATAAACAAAACGAAATGAACGAGCAAATCCGAGGAGGAATGGACATGAGTAACGTATTGCCTTTTCAAGTAGGGGACACCTGCTCTTTTTCCAAAACCATCACCGAGACAGAGGTGTATCAATTCGCCGACATCACCGGAGATTACAGTCAAATGCACACCGACGAAGAGTTTATGAAAACAACGAAGTACAAAACACGGATTGCTCACGGCATTATCTCCCTCGCGATCGGTTCTACGGCTTCGACCCTGATCCAGGTGCAGGCAGAAGCAAGCCTCCCGAGCGTCTCTTACGGGTATGACCGACTGCGTTTTATCAAGCCGGTCTTTTTCGGAGACACCCTTACAGCCAAGTACACGATTATCGAGGTAGATGAAGCGAATTTGCGAACGATAGCCAAGGTGGAAGTGTTTAACCAAAACGATGAGATCTGCACGTATGCAGAGCATATTTTAAAATTTTTCCCAGTCTAGCAAGCTATTCGTGAAGGAGGCTGTGATATGTTCCATTTTCGCAAAACATTCACTTTTCTGATCGTTTCTGCTATGATGTTGACCGCTGGATGCGGATTGCCGGGAAGTGCCTCGCCTCCGCAAAGCGGGGCGGGGGACTATCCCAAGCAAACCATTACGGGTGTGATTCCATGGGGGGCTGGCGGAGATACCGATACGATTTCGCGTGCCATCGCTCCGTTGGCTGAGAAGAATCTGGGGCAGTCCATTGTCTTGAGCAATAAAACAGGTGCGAACGGCGCGATTGGCTTGCAGTATGTAGTGGATAAAAAGTCGGACGGCTACCATTTGCTCTTTACTGCCGAGAATGCTGCCAGCTACGGCGTTCTGGATATTTCCAAGACAGGGTTTGATGATCTGTATCCGATCAACATCATGGCGGGTGCCATACCGGCGATTATCGTCTCGACAGAATCCCCATACCAAACCATTGACGATCTGATTCAAGATGCGCTTGCGAAACCGGGGAAGGTAAAGATGGGCTCGACCGGACAGGCGACCATGGACTTCATCGTCAGTACAATGCTCGCCACGACGACGAATGTGAATTTTAACATGGTTCCATTTGAAGGAGGCGGACCAGCCCTGACGGCGGTACTTGGTGGGCACGTCGATGTGACGGTGACAGGATTGACGGCAGCTCTGGAAAACATGAAGGCTGGAAAAGTGCGTATCCTCGCGGTAATCAATGATGAGCGTATCGAACAGGCCAAGGAAGTTCCGTCGATTCTGGAGTCCGTTCCAGACATGAAGAAGTTCCTGCCGTGGGGCCCTTTCTACGGTGTCTGGGTCAAAGCGGATACGCCTGATGAGATCAAGCAAAGACTAGTTGCTGACTTCGCGAAAGCACATCAAGACCCGGAATTTCAGGATTTCTTAAAGCAAAGAGGAGCTGTCTCGCTTGGGTTGTCGGGTGAAGAAGCGGTGAAGTTCTGGAAGGACTGGCAATCGACGACTGCATGGTTGCTACAAGATGCAGGTGTGGCAAAAGTACATCCAGAAGAACTCGGAATCAAGAGAAAAGAATAAGATGTAGAAACGAAAGCAGTCTGGGGGGAGCAAGGTGAAGATAGCGATCCTGGGATCAGGAGCATTGGGGAGCGTCATCGGTGGAGTCTTGACCGAAACGGGTTCGGATGTCTACTTGATTCGGCGGTCAGCGGAATATGTCCGTGTCATGAACCATGAAGGACTTACCCTGCGGGAAGGCACTCATGAGCGCAACGTGCGGGTGCAGGCAACGACAGACTGTACAACGATTGGCCAGGTTGACCTGGTGATTGTGTTGGTGAAATCCTACCACACGAAGGAAGCAATCGAGATGGCTCGTCCGATGATCGGGGAGCATACGATGGTGATGTCGTTACAGAACGGACTTGGCAATGAAGAAATGATCGCTGAGGCGGTAGGGAAGGAGCATGTGCTGGTTGGGCGTACATACGTCGGAGGCGTTATGCTTGATCCGGGACAAGTCATTGCCGGCACAAAAGGCAAACACACCTATATCGGTGAGTTGGACGGGCGGATAACGGATCGGGTAAAGCGCGTAGCCGAAGTGTTCAATCGATCTGGTTTGGCTACGACGGTCAGCACCAATATCATGGGGATCATGTGGGACAAACTGCTGATCAATGTAGCCACCGGTGCCTTGTGCGGCATTACCCGTTTGCCCTACGGCGGCTTGTACGACGTCGCGTTATTGAGGGATTGTGCGCTCGCAGCGGTGGCGGAAGGCATCGCGGTTGCGACTGCGTGCGGAGTAGAGTTGTCCATCCAGTCACCGGAAGAAGCTTGGATCAAAGCCGCCGAGGGCTTGCCGGACGATTTCAAACCCTCCATGCTGCAGAGTATCGAGAGCGGAATGCCTACGGAAATTGATTTTATCAATGGCTCAGTTGTACGTTGGGGAGCGAAGCAGGGGGTTGCGACGCCGGTAAACAACGTGCTGGTGGCCTGTGTGAAGGGCATCGAATACGGGATGGGGAAAGGCCGCTCGTGATCAGACTGGCTTATTAATACGGGAAAGATCCCTAGAGGGGAGAGCTTTTGGTGTATCCAAAAAAATCGTATGTAGAACATGTAGCCTTTTATGTGCAGGATATCCACTGGCATATTCGCTTTTTTCAGGAGGCGTTGGGCTTGCCGCTCGTGAGCGTCGAGGGGACGAGGGAGGAGCCCAAGCAGGCTTGGCTGCTGGGGGGACTGCAACTGATCGCGGACAGCCATTTTTCCGGCGATGAGGGGCGGTTGGGGCATATCGCTATCATGACGGAGGACCTCGAGCAGGCATTGGAAGAGGTGTATGCCTGGGGCTGCACTTCCCTGCCTAAGGGTAAAAATTGGGTAGTCCTACCAGAAGGGCTGATTTTGGAGTTAATTCAGGCGAAATCTGGTGCCATAAACAAGCTGTTAGACGTGGAAGTAAGTTATGGATAATGCGTAATACCGAAGGCTGTTCTCCCAAAGCATATCTTTGGGGCGGCCTTTTTTGCTTTTTTCGCGAATCATTAGCCAGCGAGGACAAGGAAAGTACGAAGCGGCACAGGACCGCCCGTTCCTTTACTTGCCGTTTTTTTTGGTTTAGGATAAAAATATGTTTTTCTATACGGATTACGAGGTGGTACCCAATCGTGAAACAGAAAAAAAGAACACGTGTGACGCTGCAGCAGGTAGCAGATCACGCAGGTGTATCGAAGACTACTGCCTCCTTGATAGTCAGAAACAAATGTCAGAATATTTCTGAAGCTACTCAAAAAAGAGTCCTCGCATCAATGAGTGAACTGGGGTATGTATATGACCGCGTCGCAGCCAACCTGCGCAGCCAAAGCTCGTCGACCGTAGGGATGATTATAACGGAAATTGCCAATCCGTATTTTTCCGAACTCCTGGACGGGGTTCATCAGGAACTGGACAAGCACGGCTACACGGTCCTGCTCGGAACGACATCCGAATCGGGCAAGAAGCAGGACAGTCTGCTTTCTACGATGATGGAATACCGGGTGGGTGGCGTCATCCTCTGCCCTGCTACAAAGAGTTCGATCGAAACGATCAACAAGATGGTGAATTTGGGTATTCCGGTTATTCTGGTCGGCAAGGAGATCTCGGGAACAGATACGGATTACGTCGGCGTTGATTTTAGACCGGGAGCCAAAATCGCTGTGGAGCATCTCATCGCAAAAGGGCATCGTCGCATCGCGTTGCTGGGAGGCCCGATGGAAGCTCATTCGTGGAAGGACAGAGAGGCCGGGTACCGTGAGGCTTTTGAAGAAGCTGGCCTGAAAGTAGACGAATCGTTGATGATCGGAAGTACCATGACGAGAGAGGGAGGACTGGAAGCGGTAAGAGAAATCCTGCGTCATCCCGACCCGCCGACTGCCATCTTCTGCTATAACGATGTCATTGCTTTTGGTGCGATGGTAGGGCTGAAGGAGGCGGGGCTGAACCCGGGCAAGGACATTGCAGTTGTTGGCTTTGACGATATCAAGGAGGCGGCAACCTCTATTCCCAGCCTGACGACCGTTTCTTCGTCCCCGCAGTTGATCGGTACGTATGCGGCAGACCTCCTCCATAAACGAATTGAAGGGCTGGATATGGAGTCACAGCGCATCATACTGCAACCGCAAATCGTAGTCCGTGATTCCAGTGCATACGAGATCGGGTAGATGGAGGTAGCGATACATGGAATGGCAGCAGCTAGAGTATTTTCAGGCATTGGCCAAGCATCAGAATTTTACCAAGGCAGCAGATGAACTCGCATTGACCCAATCGGCGCTCAGCCGCTCCATCGCCAAGCTGGAAGAGGAGCTGGGCGTTCCCCTGTTTGATCGCAAAGTAAGGGGCGTGACGCTGAATCAATACGGAGAAATTCTGTTGCCATACGTCAACCGGGTCATCCAGGAGATCAATCAAGCCAAACAAGAGATCAGGGATTTGGACAACCCTTATCAAGGCACGATCTCGCTGGCCTTTATCCATACCTTGGGATCAAGCTTTGTCCCCGATCTGATCAGTGTTTTTCGCGAAAAATACCCCGGCATCCAGTTTCAGTTGACCCAGGACTCGACCCGCAAAATCATGAATCTGCTGGAGGCTGGCGAAATCGATCTGGGACTGTGTTCGCCCAATGAGCAGATGAAAAACAAGTATATCGAATCGGTCGTGGCGATCGACGAACCGCTCTATCTGATCGTGCCGAAGCAGCATCGATTTGCTGAACGGACCAAAATTGAACTCGAGGAAGTGGCGTACGAGCCATTCGTCTCCTACAAGCATGAGAGCGGCATTCGCGAAGTGATCGAAAAGCTTTGCCAGGAAGCGGGCTTCAAGCCGAATGTCACGTTTGAGGGCGTCGGGGATGAGACGATTGCGGGATTTGTGGCTGCCAACTTCGGCGTCGCGCTGATTCCGTATATTCCCGGGCTGGATATGGAGAAAATCTCGATCTTGACCGTTACCAAGCCAGTCTGCAAACGCGTGATTCAGATGGTCTGGCGCAATGATCGCTACATGTCTCCGGCAGTCGTCCAATTCAAGAGGTTTCTCAAGCAAAGTCATGCCACAATCGAATAATCAATTCCTAAAACTCATGGATACCATGAGTTTTATTCATTTTATTCCTAGTAAAAGTCCAGCTATACTGTGAACAAGAGATTTCAAGAGAAGCAAAGAGAGGTGTAGTGACCGATGAGCAGGAGTGCATTGAGCGCCTATGCAGACGGAGCTGTCTGGTGGGATACCTCCATTAGCCAGATCAAAAAGAATGAAATTATCATCAGGGGCTACCCGATCGAAGAATTGATTGGCACCCTGTCGTATAGCCAAATGCTGTATCTCCTTCTTTGTGGAGAGGTCTTGAGTGAGAAAAAAGCGCGATTACTTGAAAGCGTTTTAGTTGCAGGGGCCGATCACGGGCCGAGAGCTCCATCCATTGCAGCAGCTCGCATGGCAGCCACTTGCGGAATTTCTTTCAACTCCTGTGTAGCCACCGGCATCAATATGCTCGGGGATATCCACGGAGGAGCTGCCGAGAAGGCCATGGCCTTGTTCTACAAAACAAATGCACGACTGGAAGCTGATCCGGATCTGGCATTCGATGATGTCATTGCGGAAGAGCTGGACCATCTCGAGCAAAAGAAAGAGAAGCTGGGCGGAATTGGTCATCAATTGCATGACGACGACCCACGGATCAGAAGATTGTATGCGCTGGCAGAGGCGCTCGTCGAAGAAGGCGAGATTTCAGGAAAATACCTGAAAATTGCGGAAGCTTTCAGAAGTCAGCTGGAAGCGCGCAAAAAGAGAAAAATGACCATGAACGTCGACGGGGTAGCCGCAGCGATCCAATGTGAACTGGGCATTCCAGCCGAATCGGCGAAAGGAATATTTGCACTCTCTCGCGGGATGGGAATTGTGGCCCATGCGCTGGAAGAATTGCAAAACGGAGTGTTGATCAAAGGGCCTTGCCCGAATCGCGAAG
>DASQMM010000564.1:0-1737 GCA_035645495.1 Brevibacillus sp.
GAGCAATACCCACCACTTGCTATCCACTTCTGTCACCTCTAGTATCAAACTTCGTTACAATCTCAGCCAGGAATACCAGTATCCCCGGGTAAGGAAAAAGAACGCGGAAGCCATAAACACCTTGATGAACAGCAAAAGCTGAATCAAATCCCGCTGTGCCTCCGGTATGTAAAGGGACTGGATTTCCGCTCCAAAAAAGCAGAGCAGACCGCACATCGCAAAAACACCCGCCCATTTTGGATTCGCCTGGTGCATCATAAAGCCGACTCCTGTCAGCATGCAAGCCATCGGCACCCAGTACAGCTCCGCCTTCCACCAGCTATACGCTTCCCCTACCCGCTCTGTCGTCGCGACTCCGTATATCAGGGCCAATCCGAGCATACCGCAATACAGCAGGTACGTAAACCCAAAAACAAATGCGCTGGCGCATAATAGCACGCACAGCAATCCCAAATACATGAGCGTCAAGGCAATAGATCCATCCAATTTTTGGATACAATAGATCCCGCCTGCGATGAGAATCACGAAGCATAAACCCAAGAAAAGATGCGTCAACGGCGGCGCGGAACGGCGAAAAGCGAATGCCAATATATAGAAAACCAGTGCGAAACAGGCAAAGATGGCAATTTGCATTGGGGTTTGAAAACGGTTAAAATGAAAAGCAAGCAAGATCAATCCAGCGATAACGAGGGCTCCGAGCAGCCAGGCAAGCACCATTTTTCCGGTGATGGGCGATACCTCTCGCCTTACGTAGGCATATCCCGTATCTGCTGTGTTTCCTTTTCCCCAACCTGATCCTGATGACTGCGCCATCTGCGTCACTATCGCTTCTTTCCCACCTTTTCCTTGCTTGACGGGAGTTGAAGAAGAGGCAGGTCGTTCCCCTTCGGTATACAGATTCAAGAGGAAAATGCAGTAATGTTCAGGCAGCAGGTGATTTCGCCGCCAATTTTCGATCTCGGCTATAATGGTTCGCTTGCGCTGGTCGTCCAACGCTGCCCCTCCTTTTTGTGACCCGCATTCAACCGGGTCAAGAAAAAAGTAAAGCCTACGTCGGCTATACGTAGGCCACATACAATATATCGGTTATTCGAGGAAATCTTTTAAGCGTTTGCTTCTACTTGGATGACGAAGTTTTCGCAGGGCTTTCGCTTCAATTTGACGAATCCGCTCACGGGTTACGCCAAATACTTTCCCCACTTCTTCCAGCGTTCGTGTACGACCGTCATCGAGACCAAAACGCAA
This sequence comes from Brevibacillus sp., assembly GCA_035645495.1. Classification (GTDB taxonomy): domain Bacteria; phylum Bacillota; class Bacilli; order Brevibacillales; family Brevibacillaceae; genus Brevibacillus. The sequence goes on from DASQMM010000564.1 coordinate 1,246, forward strand.
ACGCAGTACATTCTCTTCTCGATCTGTCAACGTATCCAGCACATCTTCCAGTTGCTCTTTCAACAACTCATAGGCTGCAGCATCGGATGGCTCCAATGCATCCTGATCTTCGATAAAGTCTCCCAGATGGGAATCGTCTTCTTCTCCGATCGGCGTTTCCAACGAGACAGGCTCTTGCGCGATTTTCATGATTTCGCGAACTTTTTCCGGCGTTAAATCCATTTTTTCCGCAATTTCTTCCGGCATTGGTTCTCTACCCAATTCCTGCAACAGCTGTCGTGATACCCGAATGAGCTTGTTGATGGTTTCCACCATATGCACCGGGATGCGGATTGTCCGTGCCTGATCGGCAATAGCACGCGTGATTGCCTGACGAATCCACCATGTGGCGTACGTACTGAATTTGAAGCCTTTGCGATAATCGAATTTCTCGACTGCCTTGATCAACCCCATGTTCCCTTCCTGAATCAAATCCAGGAACAGCATGCCGCG
>DASQMM010000565.1:0-5525 GCA_035645495.1 Brevibacillus sp.
CCGCGGCGAGGCATTGTGGATAGCTTGGGCGAGCAATTCCTTACCCGTCCCCGTCTCTCCCAGTAAAAGAACGGTCGAATTGCTTCTAGCAATCTTGCGGGCGATTTGCAGGACTTTTTGAAAGGAAGGACTTTCTCCGTAGATATCATCGAACTGGTATTTGGCCACCAGTCCTTTGCTGTACAGACGCATTCTGTAATCATGTTCCAGCTTTTCGATCTCTACCGCCTGGCGGAACAGCAGCAAGCTGCCCAGGAAGCGACCTTCCATAAAGATGTGTGTCTTGCGAAAAAAGTAGGTCTTGTTCGCCCAATCCACCAAAATATCCTCATTCTCTTCGCATTGCTGCTGCAACTGGTAAAAATCAGACGGCAGGCTGACGGCTGTCTTCTCTCCGACAATACTGGTTCCGTGCAGGTTGAGGGAATCAATCGCCTTTTGATTGATAAAGCGAATAATTTCCTCTTCGTCGCAAGCAATTACGGCATCCTCGATCCCATTGACGATCGCTTCCAGATACTTGCTCAGCAGATGAGCATGTTGAATCTCATTGTTCAGTTCTTTCGTGATGTATACCAGTGACTGCATGATGCGCATGGTCACTTTCTGGAAATTGTCATTGTCAAAATGCGTGTAAATGGCAAGCCACGTAGACAGATCAATGACGCGAAATCCGATGTCGACGACCTTGCGGATATGTGGCGGGACATGCTCTGCTTCTCCTGGCGTCACGGCAATCTCGATATCTTTCGGATAATCTGCTCCGGGATAGTACGGATACAACTCAAAATCCAGCCCGGAAGCGCGGATCAATTCGATGTTATCGTGCGCCGTTTCGGGCGTATCGCTGACCAAGAGGACTTTGATCCCTTTGGGAATCTCCAGCATGCCGCGAAGGTTCTGATAGGAAAACATGCGCTTCGCGATAATCATCTTGCTTCTTGGTGGCAGATAGGACTCTACCATGCTCTCAAGACTCGGAGAAGAAATGACCACGAGTGATCCTTCTGCGATAGGCCTGAAGGCAAGCTGATCGACGCGTATGCCTTCGATGTGAAAATCATCGGATACACCCAACTCCACACACTGGCTCACAGCAGAGTGCAAGAATTCATCCATTTTTGCAATGAAGGTGACACTTTTTTTCTCCATTCCATCCGCCCCACGAGGTAAAGTGAAGACAAGGGCTTCCCATGCAGACCCTTGTCTTCGCCTATTTTACTATTTCTTCTCAATCTCCGCCCATTTGTAGTCGAGTGTGCCTACAGGGTGGCGCAAGATCCCTTTGATGTTCGGTTGATCCATAAATACCTTCGTATTGAAGTATACCGGAACCAGCGGCATGTCGTTCATGAAAATGGATTCCGCTTCATGCATCAGACCGAAGCGCTCTTTCTCATCTGCCGTGTTGCGGATTTTCGCTACGAGGGCATCGTAGTCCGGATTGCTGTAATTGATGCGGTTGCCAGGATGATCCGTTACAAAGAGCTCCAGGAAGTTGATTGGATCACCGTAATCAGCAGGAATGGTGGAACGGGAGAACTGCAGTTGACGAGCGCGCTGCTCTGCCAAAAATACGTTCCATTCCTTGTTTTCCAGCTTGACGTCAACACCGAGGTTCTTCTTGTACATCTCCTGCATGACTTGTGCGATCGCTTTATGTGTATCGCTTGTATTGTAGGTCATGGTGACTGGCGGCAATGTAGTCCACCCTTCTTCTTCCATCCCCTTTTTCAGCAGTGCCTTGGCTTGTTCGACATCATTATCCTTGAAGAAATCTCCGCCTTTTTCACGGAAGTCCGTTCCATCCGGCTCTGGGAAACCGATCGGCACATGTGCCAGGGCAGGAATCTGTTTTCCTTGGACGACGTTCTCAATCAAGAGCTTGCGATCAAGGGCAAGCGCAAACGCTTTACGGATGTTCGCATTGGTGAAAGGAGGCATTTGGGTATTCATGCGGTAGTAGTAGATCGCTGCTTCTGGCTCTACTTTTGCCTCACCGGATTCGATCAGTTTCGCCTTGAGATCGATTGGAACGGTTTGAATCATATCCAACTGTCCCGTTTTGTACATCTGGTACTGTGTGTTCTCATCGTTGACCATGATCCAATCGATGCCCGCATATTTTACGGAATCCTTGTCCCAATAGCCGTCATTCTTCACTACTTTTACGGATTGATCATGCACCCAATCTTCCATTTTGAACGGTCCATTGGTCACGATGGAAGAAGCGTTTTCAGCCCACTTCGGATTGCTCTCTACCACTTTCTTGTTGACAGGGAAGAAAGTAGGCTGGGTGATAATATGCAGGAAATAACCAGCTGGCGCCGCGAGCTTCACTTCAAGGGTCTTGTCATCCAAAGCTTTGACCTGGACTCCGTCTGCGTTGCCCTCTCCCTTGTTGTAGGCTTCCGCTCCTTCTATGTAGTATGCCAGGAAGGCAGAAGGGAAGGCATTGTTCGGGTCGAGAATACGTTTGAAGGCAAATTCGAAGTCATGGGCGGTGACGGGATCACCATTCGACCATTTCGTATCACGCAATGTGAAGGTATAGGTTTTTCCGTCTTCGCTGACACTCCATTTTTCTGCCATCGCCGGCTGTGGCACATGTTTTTGATCAAGGCGCGCCAAGCCTTCCATTGTAGCATTCAGAACCTCGTTGGACGTACTGTCAAAGCCTTTTGGCGGATCGAGGGAAGGCGGCTCTGTCTTCAGGTTGAGTCGCAGTTTTGCAGTCATGTCAGCTTGTCCCGCAGGCTCTTGTTGCGGAGCGGCACCCGCGTTGCTGTTGCTGCCTGCATCTTGTGGCGCTGGAGCCGCCGATTGGCTGCAACCAGTGACGGCTAAGACTGCGAGCAGGGCCGCAGTGCTAAGCACCTTCCATCCTTTTTTCATCTTCATGAATGTTCCCCCTTTTCATGTAAAAAGCATATAACAAATGACTTCCCTTTGTAGAAGGCCATTTATTAACAAATCGACCGATTCTCTTGCTGCAGTTGAAATGTCGCCTCGACACGACCGACGACACTGCCACTCATGTTGGTAATAGGCGGATTCGTATAGGCATCAAGAGCCTTTAGTGCCCCGTCCATGCCAATCCCCAATTGGCGAAGCACTTCATTAACCACCGGATAGATAGCTCGTGCACCGCCATCCTCGATCTTGACCGCGATGCCAATGCCTCGCTCGCGATCCCCGAGGCAGTAGACGGATTCAGCACCTGCTTTCCCGAAAATTCTGCCACCGAAAGCATTCATCAGATCTGTACAATAGCGGCTCTCTCCTCCAACCATTTCGGGATGCGCTATCATCGCCTCCACAATCCTTTTCGCAGCATGTTGACGGACCGGGTTGTTGATGACTTCCGGCTTGGCCAGCTTGGCGAAGGCCCAGGCATAATTGACCAGTGGCAGACGATGAACCGGTACACCGCACCCATCTGTTCCCAAGGTAATTTTTTCGCGCGGATAACCGGTGATGTCCGCTACGACATCCAGGATTCGCTGCTGTACAGGATGATCGGGCAAATGATAGCTCGCAACATCCTCGCCCATATGTGTGGCTGTGGCGATCATGCCCGCGTGCTTGCCGGAGCAGTTGCTGTACACAGGTGTCAGCGACTTGCCCGCCCGAATCAATTCCTTGTAGCTCTCCTCGTGACGAGGAACGTGGGTGCCGCATTGCAGAGTCGCTTCTGGCTGCCCGGCACGTTCCAGCATACTCATCGCCCGCGTACGATGGCGCGGCTCTCCGCTATGAGAAGCACAGCAAAGGGAGAGGTCAGCCGGTTCCAATTGATATCGATCCGCTGTACCTGTTTCCACGATCGGGATTGCCTGTAATGGTTTCATGCTGGACCGGGCAAAAGTGAGTCGATCGGGATCACCGTATGAGTAAAGCAAGTTGCCATGTTGATCCACTACTGCGATGTGACCCAGATGAGAGCTTTCCATTTGTTCTCCCCGGTATACGTTTGCTACCACATTCATAACAAGTCTCCTTTTTGAGGTTGGTTGGAATCCTTGTTAAGTGGAGAACAAGCAACTATTGTGCCAAACTTGAGATAAATCTAAAAATATACTCTTCATCTGGGATGAAGCTCCTCATCCTCTGCTAAACCCTCGAAAATAGGGTAACATTTTTACTTGTTTAAACCTGTTTTATCGAAAATAGGCACTCCTATTTTCAAACAATCAATAAAAACACCTCATTCCCGAATATTCAGGGATATGAGGTGCCTATTGCGTATTATTTTCCCATTCTCTGCAAATCCGCTTCCACCATCATATGAATCAGTTCTTCCCAGGTGGTCTTGGGGGACCAGCCCAGTTCCCTTTGAGCTTTGGCTGGATTGCCCAGTAAAACGTCCACCTCGGCTGGCCGGTAGAGATCCGGGTCAATCACGAGATAATCCAGATAGTTCAAGCCCACATAGTCAAATGCGACCTTGCACATCTCTTCTACCGTGGTTGTCTTACCGGTAGCGATGACGTAATCATCCGGCTTTTCTTGTTGCAGCATCAACCACATGGCTTCGACGAAATCACCTGCAAATCCCCAGTCCCTTTTCGCATGGATATTCCCCAGACGAAGTTCTTTTTGTTTTTGCGTGGCGATCCGGGCGACTGCCTGCGTCACTTTGCGGGTGACAAACTCCGGTCCTCGCAGGGGAGATTCGTGATTAAACAAGATCCCGTTGCAAGTGTACATGTGGAAGCTCTCGCGGTAATTCTTGGTCATCCAGTAGCCAAAAAGTTTGGATACGGCGTAGGGACTGCGCGGGTAAAACGGAGTCTTCTCCGATTGCTGCGGCTCCTGGATCAGTCCGTACAGCTCGCTTGAGGATGCCTGATACATGCGGATTGCGGGGTCCGTCTCGCGAATGGCCTCCAGCACATGCAAGACTCCCATCCCCGTCACCTGGGCTGTCAGGATGGGCTGCTCCCAGGATGATCCGACGAAGCTCTGGGCCGCCAGATTATAGACCTCGTCAGGTTTGGCCCCCTTGATCGCACGGGTCAGCGAGGAGAGATCCAGCAGGTCGCCTTCTTTCCATTCCACATCATCAGCAATCTGCAAATACTCCAGGCGCCAAAGATTGGACGTGCTCCGGCGGGGGACCAGTCCGATGACCCGATACCCTTTTTCCAACAGAAATTTGGCCAAGTAGGCTCCATCCTGACCGGTGATCCCCGTGATAAAAGCTGTTTTCATCGGCTTCCCCCCAACTCATTCTTCCCTCTACCATCTTGTATATGTTAGGACTGGCTGATTGTTCCTTCGCTGCGCACGCATTTTCCAGGTTGTCAATAAAGTATCGAATAAGGTGATTTGATCTACTTACCCTTGACCGGAGGGAGCTTAGCCATGAATGAAGACTGGAAAAAAGCGTATCAGCGCTGGCGTGACTTTCCCAATCTGGACGATCATCTTCGTCGAGATCTGCTCGCCCTAGAATCAAATGAGTCTTTGCTGATGGATTGTTTCTACCAATACATGGAATTCGGAACAGGAGGCATTCGTGG
>DASQMM010000566.1:0-3795 GCA_035645495.1 Brevibacillus sp.
ATGAATGCCATCCCAGCGAAGATTGCCGGAGTATCGGAAGTGGTGATCACGACACCGCCTGGAGCGGATGGAAAAGTAAATCCGGCCATTCTCTTCGCTGCCCGAATCGCGGGCGTGACCGAGATCTACAAGGTAGGAGGAGCGCAGGCGATTGCTGCCCTCACCTACGGTACGGAGCAGATCAAAGCGGTGGATAAAATCGTCGGACCGGGCAATATCTATGTGGCGCTGGCGAAAAGAGAAGTGTTTGGTCTGGTCAGCATCGATATGGTAGCGGGTCCGAGCGAAATCGCCGTGCTGGCTGACGATACCGCCAATCCTCGTTATGTGGCAGCGGACTTGCTGTCTCAGGCCGAGCATGATCCGATGTCTGCAGCGGTGCTGGTGACGCCATCGACAGCTTTGGCGCAGGCTGTAGCGCAGGAGGTCGAACGCCAGTTGGCTGATTTGCCGCGCAAGTCGATCGCAGAGGCTTCGATTCGCAACCACGGCGCGATTATCCTGGTAAATAATCTGGACGAAGGCTTTGCCGTGATCAATGAGATCGCACCGGAGCATCTGGAGATCATGACGGCAGATCCGTTTGCGCATCTGGGCAAGGTAGAGAATGCCGGGGCTATTTTCCTCGGACCATACAGTTCTGAGCCTGTCGGGGATTATTTTGCAGGCTCCAATCACGTGATCCCGACGAACGGCACCGCACGTTTTTCCTCGCCTTTATCGGTGGATGACTTTATCAAAAAATCGAGTGTAGTCTCTTACAGCAGACGTGATTTGGAGCAAAACGGACATAAAATCGTGACCCTGGCAGAACAAGAGGGTTTGGCTGCCCACGGACGTGCCATATCGGAGAGACTTCGTGACTTTAGAAGTGAAGAGCAGGAGCGTGACAACGGATGAGTGAACAGCAAAAGCGTACAGCGCAGATTGAGCGCAATACAAAAGAAACCCAAATTTCTCTTACCTTCGGGATTGACGGAACGGGTGAGAGCAAGCTGGATTCAGGCGTGCCTTTTTTTGATCACATGCTGGACGCGTTTACCCGCCATGGTTTTTTCGATCTTCAGGTACAGGCCAAAGGAGATATCGAGATCGACTATCACCATACAGTCGAGGACATTGGAATCTGCCTGGGCAATGCTGTACGGGAAGCGTTGGGCGATAAAAAAGGGATCAAGCGCTACGGCAACGCCTTCGTGCCGATGGATGACGCTTTGGCACAGGTCGTGATCGACATCAGCAACCGCCCGCATCTCGAATACCGGGCGACGTACCAGACGCCAATGGTTGGACAGTTTCCTACTGAGCTGGTTCACGAGTTTTTGTGGAAATTTGCTTTGGAGGCGCGCATCAACCTGCACGTGATTCTCCACTATGGTCACAACACGCATCATATGATCGAAGCGATTTTCAAGGCATTGGGCCGCGAACTTGACGAAGCGACGATGATCGATCCGCGCGTCAAAGGCGTTCCGTCTACCAAAGGGGTTTTGTAAAATGATCGGCATCATCGACTACGGCATGGGGAATTTGTACAGTTTGAGCAAGGCTTTGGAGCGGTTGGGGTACGCCTATGAATTCGTCTCCCGACCGGAGCGGCTGCAGGAGTATACAGGGCTGATCCTGCCGGGAGTCGGTGCGTTTGGGGATGCCATCGCCAACATCAGGGAGCTTGGCTTGGTGGAAGGAATCCGGAACTATGCCGCTTCAGGCCGACCGATTCTCGGGATCTGTCTGGGAATGCAGCTTTTGTTTGACAAAAGTGAGGAGCATGGCGAACACCAGGGTCTGTCCTTGCTCGCGGGAGAGGTCGTACGGTTTCAAGGGGATTACAAGGTTCCCCATATGGGCTGGAATCAGTTGGAGATCAAAGGCGATGACGTGGAGAAGCTGCCGCTACTGGATGGGGTGCAGACAGGCGATTACGTCTACTTCGTACACTCGTTCCACGTCCTGGTAAAGGCGAGGAACACCTTGCTGGCGACGACCGATTACTATCAGGATGTCACGGCGATAGCAGGGCAGGGCAATGTGTACGGCATGCAGTTTCATCCGGAAAAAAGCGGGGACACGGGCATGCGTCTCTTGCGGAATTTCGCGGTACAGTGCGAGGGGGGCTTGGCATGAGTTTTATCATCTATCCGGCTATTGATATTCGAGGCGGCAAGTGTGTTCGGCTGTTCCAGGGGGATTATGCGCAGGAGACCGTCTATGCAGACTCTCCAGTGGAAATGGCGAAGCGTTGGGTAGCTCAAGGAGCAGAATGGGTCCATCTGGTCGATCTGGACGGGGCGAAAGAAGGGAAGCCTGCAAACGCGGAATTGATCAAGGAAATCGCCCGATCCATTTCCGTTCCTGTCCAGGTAGGCGGAGGCATCCGGACGAAGGAGCAGATCGCCGATTATCTGCAAGCGGGAGTGGCTCGCGTCATCGTCGGTACTGCAGCAATCGAGGACGAGCCTTTTACCAAGCAGATTCTTGCGGCTCACGGCGACAAGATCGCGATCGGTCTCGACTGCCGCAATGGTCTCGTGGCTACGCGCGGCTGGCTGGAGACTACCGATGTGAAGGCGACAGAGCTGGCTCAAAAGCTCGTCTCCTATGGAGCGGAGACGTTTATCTATACCGATATTGCACGCGACGGCACCTTGACTGGACCCAATGTGGAAGAGATCGCGGGGCTGGCTGTCGCGACGGGCAAGTCCGTAATCGCGTCTGGCGGAGTCAGCAAGCTGGATGACCTGCTGACGCTTTCGGCACATGCGGCTGACGGGGTGTCCGGTGCCATCGTGGGCAAGGCTCTGTATACGGATGCTTTCACTTTAGACGAGGCACTGCGCCGGATGGGGGAGCGTGAATAAGATGTTGGCGAAGCGAATCATTCCCTGTCTGGACGTAAAGGACGGACGTGTCGTAAAAGGTGTGCAATTCGTTGGGCTGCGCGATGCGGGGGATCCGGTGGAGCTGGCGAAGAAGTACAGCGAAGAAGGCGCAGACGAGCTCGTCTTTTTGGACATCTCCGCTTCTCATGAAGGGCGTAAGACGATGGTGGATGTCATCGAGCGCACGGCAGCCAATATCACGATTCCGTTCACCGTTGGCGGTGGGATCAACAGCGTCGAGGATATGAAACGAATCCTGCGGGCCGGTGCGGACAAGATCTCGCTCAATACAGCAGCTGTATTGCGACCGGAGCTGGTTCGCGAAGGGGCGACCGTTTTTGGCTCCCAGTGCATCGTAGTGGCCATCGATGCGAGAAAGGTCGGCGACGGGCGTTGGGAAGTGTATACACACGGCGGCCGCAATGCGACTGGCCGAGATGTCGTCGAGTGGGCCCGAGAAGTGGAAGTGCTGGGAGCAGGAGAACTGTTGTTAACCAGCATGGATGACGACGGGGAGAAGAAGGGCTTTGGCATCGAGCTGACCCGACGTGTATCGGAAGCAGTCGGCATCCCTGTCATTGCTTCGGGCGGAGCTGGTTCACGCGAGCATTTTTACGATGTACTGACAGAAGGGAAAGCGGACGCAGCGTTGGCAGCTTCTATCTTTCACTATGACGAAACCTCGATACAAGCCGTAAAAGAGTATCTGCAATCCAAAGGAGTTGTAGTAAGGCCATGACAACAGAATGGAACTGGGAGCAACTGAAATTTGACGAAAATGGCCTGATCCCTGCGATCGTTCAGGATGCCGTGAGCAAAACGGTGTTGACCTTGGCGTACATGAATCGGGAATCGCTGCAAAAGTCGCTGGAAACGAAGGAAACCTGGTTTTGGAGCCGTTCCCGTCAAGAGC
>DASQMM010000567.1:0-4172 GCA_035645495.1 Brevibacillus sp.
CCTCGAGTCGGTTCATCGAGAATGAGAATCTTCGGCTCGGTCGCCAGCCACTTGCCGATGACCACCTTTTGCTGGTTGCCGCCGGACAGGGAGCCGACAATCTGCTCGCCGCCTGCTGTCTTGATGAGCAGCCGCTTGATCGCATCATTGCTGAGCTCCTGCTCATGTTTTGGCCGCAGCACACCAAGCGAAGAGACTTTATCCAGATTGGGCAAGGAGATGTTTTCGCGGACGGGGAGGGACAGCACCAGCCCTTCCTCTTTTCGGTCTTCCGTGACCAGGGCAATCCCTGCTCGAATCGCATCGATGGGACGAGTAATGCGGACAGGCTGATGATCGACGTAAATCTGCCCCTCGGACACATGCTCCAGTCCGAAAATCGCTTTGGCCAATTCCGTACGTCCCGCTCCCATCAGTCCGGCAATCCCTACGATCTCGCCGCTTCGGACCGAGAAGCTGATCTTCTCCAGTTTTCCTTTGACGCTGAGATTGTCCACACGTAGCCGCTCATCCCCGCATTCGATCTGTTCTTTGGGAAAACGGTCCGTAATCTCGCGTCCCACCATCATCCTGACGAGCTCATCCATATTGGTAGATGCTGTCTCGACTGTGCCGACGTATTGCCCGTCGCGCAGGACGGTGATCCGGTCGCTCACCTGGAAGATTTCCTCCATCCGGTGTGAGATGTAGATCATACCGACCCCTTTTTGCTTCAAGGAGGCAATCACTTGGAAGAGAGCGTCGATCTCCCGATGGGTCAAAGCCGCTGTCGGTTCATCCAGGACCAGGATGTCGGCCTGCATCGACAAAGCTTTGGCAATCTCAATCATCTGCTGCTGTCCGACCGACAAGTCGCCAACGAGGGTATCTGGGTCGAGATCAATCTCCAGCTGCTTCAGCCAATGCTTGGCTTCCTTCCTCATTTTGGCCCAATTGACGAATCCGGATCGGCCATAGGTATACTCGCGTCCGAGAAAAATATTCTCCATGACCGACAGATGCGAAATCAGGTTCAATTCCTGGTGGATGATCGCAATTCCCAGCTTGCTCGCTATATCCGGTGTCATTTTTTCCTGCGCGGCTCCCTTGACGAGAATCGTCCCGGCATCCCGCTCGTAAATCCCGCCGAGGATTTTCATCAAGGTAGATTTGCCTGCTCCATTTTCCCCCATGAGTGCGACCAATTCGCCGCTCTTCAAGTTTACTTGAACGTTCTCCAAAACCTTGACACCCGGAAAGGACTTGCTGATTTGTTTCATTTCCAACACATATTCCGACACTGCTCTCCCTCCCTTCCCCTGCCCTCCGTCAGAAGGTAACGCCGGATTGCAGGATGATATTAGCATATGGCGTGCACTCGCCTGTACGGATAATCGCTTTTGCGTCTCTACTAAGCTGCTTGAATGTTTCGTGGCTCACGCTCTCCCGCTGTACGCCTGCAAACGTCTCTTCCAGACGGGTTAACAAGGCAGGCTGAGCCGACTGGAGTTCTTGTGCGTAGATGACTTTTTCCACCTGCATCTCCAAAAGAACAGCGTCCAGTACCTCAGTGAAGGTAGGCAGGCCGGGGACAACAGCCAAGTCGATGCGCGTCACAAAATCAGGGATCGGCAGACCCGCATCACAGATGATAATTTGGTCAGTGTGGCCAAGCTGGCTGATAACACTGGAAAGTTCACTGTTTAAAATGCCACATTTTTTCATAGTAACCCCCTGTTATTGGTGAAACTGCTCGACCTGCGCCAAGGTTGGCATTCCCGCTTGTGCCCCCAGACGCGTGACGGCCAGGGCTGCCACTTTTGTCGCGAAGGCCACGGCGTCAGGTACCGATTTTCCGCTGGCAAGCGCATAGGAAAACCCGGCGTTGAAGGAATCACCCGCTCCTGTGGTATCGACGACAGGCACCTGATGGCTGGGTACAACTCCGCTTTCTTCCTCCGTCAAGAAGGCTGCTCCCTTCGCTCCCAAAGTCGTGACGACGATACGCACGCCTTTTTTCTGCAGAGAACGCATGGCAGCCTCCAGACCCTGTCCCTTCTCTTCTGCCAGGATGAGCAATTCGGACTCATTGGGAATCAGGACATCGACGTGCTGCAGCAATTCATCTGGCAGCGGGCGGGCCGGTGCCGGATTCAAAACTACAGTCTTGCCGAGGCTTTTGGCTGTTTGGGCAGCGTGAAGGACTGTCTCCAAGGGAATTTCCAGTTGCAGCAGCACTGCGTCCGCTGCGGCAATCTTCGCTGTTTGCGCTTCCAGATCCGTCGGTAGACATGCAGCATTGGCACCAGGGACGACGATGATTTGATTGTCACCCTCGGCTAAGACGATGGACGCGACACCTGTATGGCCGTCTTGCACCGTCTTGACTCCTGCCACATCAATCCCTTCGCGGTTCATGGCACGCAAAAGATCTTCCCCGAAGCTATCGTTGCCAACAGCACCAATCATAGCGGTCTTGGCGCCAAGGCGTGCCAGGGCAACAGCTTGGTTGGCTCCTTTTCCCCCGGGGATAAAATGTATCTGTTCACCCATGACGGTCTCTCCAAGAGCAGGCGGGCGATTGGCTTCTACGACGATATCCATATTTAAACTGCCGATGACGACGATATGTGGCGAGCGATTCATGGATCTCTCCCTTTCTACGAAAGCATCTCTTTCTCAACGGGCTTGGGATCACACGGTTCTTCCCGTCACAAGCCAAAAGTAAAAGTAATGACCTTCGGTAAACGGTTACATATATTAACAAAAAAGTAGACAAACCAAGAATAAAACAATCTGTAACCGGTTACACATATTCATGCGTATAATATACTCCTGGGACAAAAAACTTGTCAAGAAATTTCCCGCTGGAGAACTTGGGAATAAAAAAGGAGCCAAGGGATATCCCCTTGACTCCTTATGTCTATGAATGAACAAGCAGCTTATTCTGGCGAGTGGTACACTTCTTTCCCTGCTACGATGGTCTGTCTGCAGGTAAAGTTCGTATCCAGTACGATGAGATCGGCGTCGTAGCCGCTTTCCAGCTTTCCTTTTTTTGCATCCAATCCCAGCAAAGAAGCCGGTGTCTGGGAAGCCATTTGCACCGCTTCCGGCAAAGGTACGCCGCTTAGCTTCACCATGTTCTCCACGGCCCGGTTCAGCGTCAGAATGCTGCCTGCAAGCGTTCCGTCTGCCAGCTTGGCTTCCTCGCCTTTTACGCTGACCTCTTGTCCCCCGAGATCGTACTTGCCCTCTCCCATGGCTGCCGCACGCATCGAGTCGCTGATCAAAGCCAGACGGTCGGCTTTCTTCACCCGATACAGAATCCGCATCACCGCCGGGTGGACGTGAATTCCGTCCGCAATCAATTCGGTGCTTAAGTGTTCGTGATACATCGCGGCCCCGACAACACCCGGCTCACGATGATGCAGCCCGGTCATGGCGTTAAAGCAGTGGGTAAAATGACCGACACCTGCCTGTACGGCCTGCGTAGCCTGATCGAAACTGGCCCCGGTATGCCCCGCTGAGACGAGGACTCCTTGCTCGTTCAGCCAGCGAATCGCTTCAGCTGCACCAGGCTGTTCAGGTGCAATGGTTACGACTTTCAGCATCCCGTCCGCCAATTCGTGCATGCGGCGAACCTCTGCTAGCGTCGGGAACGAAATGTCCTTTTCATTTTGCGCACCCTTGTAGCGCGGATTGATCCACGGGCCTTCCAGATGGATGCCGACTGTTTCCGCTCCTTCCAGTCCCTGCCTGCTCGTGGCAACAATATTTTTCAGGGCCTGCTCCAGCTGTTCATAGGAAGCAGTCATGGTCGTGGCGAGAAAGGACGTGACACCGTAACGCGCCAAGGCTGTCGAGATCGCTTGCAAGGATTCCGGTGTCGCGTCCATCGTATCGTATCCCGCGATGCCGTGCATGTGTATATCGAGAAAACCCGGGCATATCCAGCCATCTGCCACATCAGTGACACGCTCCGGCAGCTCTTGATGCCAATTGGCGGCTGGTCCGGCATACAGGATCTTGTTTCCCTCGACGATCACCAGCCCATCAGGTATCTCCCCTCCGTGCGTGATGACTGTTCCCCTTAAAGCAAATGATTCCTTCAATCTGTTCCCCTCCGTCTTGCGTGTTCGCCTGTGTCATGGAATATGGCTACAAACGACGCCGTACCTCCTCTGCCTCTTCGA
>DASQMM010000568.1:0-2640 GCA_035645495.1 Brevibacillus sp.
GGTGCATTTCGCTATCTGCAGGCAATCCGACACCGCTGGATGGCAGCCAGATGGTCGAGCTGATTAAAATGACGCCCCATGATCCCGTACTGGTGATGTTTGACGACAACGGGAATTACGGCAGGGGCAAGGGCGAGCAAGCCATTGAATATTTGGTCAAGCATCCGGAGATCGAGGTGATCGGTGCTATTGCGGTTGCTTCCAATACCCGATGGGTCAGGGGAGCAACCGTCAAATACTCGATTGACAACCACGGGAGATTGGTGGAAGAGGCAGTGGATAAGGATGGGTATGCGGATGTCGATTTGGAGAATCGGATCTATGGCGATACCGTCGATGTTTTGAATTCCTTTCACATCCCCAATCTGATCGGGATTGGAGACATTGGAAAAATGGAAGGCCGCGACAGTCTGCGCAAAGGCAGTCCCATTACCAAGAAAGCAGTGCAATGGATACTGGAAAGGAGCAAAGCAAATGGCAGAGATCACGGAGAAGCGGCGTCCCATCTCGGAGAATCTGGAGGAAAACAAAACCTATCTTAATGACAAGCTTGGGGTCGGCAGCAGTTTCGACATTGGGGTCCACGATTTTTACGTCGGTGGAACTCGTATCTTGATATATTACATAAATGGCTTTGCAGACAGTCAGAACATCACGCAAATCATGCGTGATTTGAATGATTTGCGGGATCGCAATATGAGGGATGAATTATTCGATTATCTCTATTATAAGTACATTCCATTTTTTCAATTGGCCAAAGTAACTACGACAAATGAGTTTTTGGATAAACTGTTGGTCGGTCAAGTAGGGTTAATCATTGACAATTCTTCTGAAGCGATCCTGATGGATGCCAAAATACTCCCAACCCGTAATCCCGAGGAACCGGACACGGAGCGGATTGTGCGGGGAGCGCATGATGGTTTTACCGAAACGCTGGTGACCAACGCCGTGCTGACGAGAAGACGAATTCGGGATGAGCGGCTTCGCTTTGAGATTATGCAGATCGGAGAGCGGAGCAAGACGGATGTTTGCATCTGCTATATCAAGGACATTGCCAACCAGGATTTGGTAGAGACATTGAGAAATCGACTGCAAAATATCCAAATAGACGGGATACCGATGGCGGAAAAAACGGTAGAGGAATTTATCATCGGCAAGACGTTGAATCCGTTTCCGATGGTAAGGTATACAGAACGTCCTGATGTGGCAGCGGTCCATCTCCTCGAAGGGCACGTACTGGTTTATGTAGACACATCACCAAGCGTGATGATTACACCTGCCACGTATTTCCACCATGTCCAACACGCCGAGGAGTACCGCCAGACTCCAGTCGTAGGTGCGTATCTGCGATGGGTACGTTTCTTGGGCATTTTTGCCTCCATTATCCTCTTGCCGATCTGGTTGCTTTTGGTCATGCATCCATCCATGATTCCTGAGCAGTTGCATTTTCTCGGGATAAAAGACAAGGGGAGCATTCCGTTGCTAGCCCAATTTCTGCTTGCAGAACTCGGCCTGGACCTTATGAGAATGGCAGCTATTCACACCCCTTCCCCGCTGTCTGTCGCAATGGGGTTGCTTGCCGCTATTCTGGTTGGGGATGTAGCGATCAAGGTAGGGCTTTTTACTCCAGAAGTGATCCTCTACTTGGCTGTAGCGGCGGTCGGGATGTTTGCGACGCCAAGCTATGAGCTAAGCTTGGCGAATCGACTCGTTCGGATTTTCCTCATCCTGATGGTCGGCTTCTTTTCCACGACGGGGTTAGTGCTTGGGGTGCTGCTGGTATTGATCGGATTGGCGGTGACGCGTTCCCTCGACACGCCATATTTGTGGCCTCTGATTCCCTTTGATTACAAAGCGTTCAAGGATGTTGCCATCCGTATGGCAGTTCCCATGAAAAGGAAGCGCCCGAGTATCGTTCGCTCCCAAAATTCCTCCCGTCAATAATATTCTGACAACAAGCTCCAGCCACCCATTGTCAAATGCACAGCCATGTAGTACATTTTATGATAAGCCTGAAGGCATGGTACGGACATATCCGGATGATAGGATCGGTTTTTATAACGAAATCGCTATGAAATAGGGGAAGTTCCATTTTCTTGCGGTTTGCCGTTCACAATAGAAAAAGGCATGCGTGTGGCGATCTGGAATGGGTCCGAGTGACCCAAGTTGGACTGGGGGAAACGGGTAATGTACTTACATGGGACAAGTAGAGTGAACGAGAAAGGGAATTTAGAGATTGGGGGATGTGATGTCACCCAATTGGCAGCTACCTACGGGACGCCGCTGTATGTCTATGATGAAGCGCTGATTCGCAGCAAGTGCAGGGCATATATCGAAGCGTTTCGTCAGTCGGGATTTGCCTTTCAGGTAGCGTATGCGAGCAAGGCATTTTGCACCATGGCCATGTGCAAGCTGGTCGAAGAAGAAGGCATGTCGTTGGACGTCGTTTCTGGCGGGGAACTGTATACTGCGTTGCAAGCGGGTTTTCCTGCAGATCGAATCCATTTTCATGGGAACAATAAATCCATTGAAGAGATCCATATGGCCCTGGATGCCAAGATTGGCTGCTTCGTGGTAGACAATTTTTATGAATTGGTTACGCTGGATGAGATCGCCCAAGAGCGGGAAGAGAAAGTAGCT
>DASQMM010000569.1:0-3248 GCA_035645495.1 Brevibacillus sp.
AACCCTAGTGTTTCGCCTTCCTGTACCTCCAACGAAACATCGTTAACGGCATACAGCTTCGGATTGTTTCTGCGAAAAACGCGATCCAGCCACGTCTCTTTGCGTTGATAGATTTTATGCAGCCCCTCTACCTTCAAGATCGAAGTCAAAAGCCACACACCCTTTCATGATGGACACAAGCTGTCCAATGGCCCGGACTAACCTCATGCAATCTGGTTTTTTCGGTATCGGCGCACGCCTCGGTTGCAAGCGAACAGCGCTCCCGAAAAGGACAGCCTGCGAGGGGCTGATTCATCATCGGCAGCGAGCCCGGGATTCCTTCCAAGCGCCCCGTCGAATCAAGCTGCGGAACGGAGCGGATCAGCCCTTTTGTGTACATGTTTTTCGGCGCGGTAAATAGTTGTTCCACGCTCGCGATTTCCATGACTTTGCCCGCGTACAGGACGACGACGCGATCGCACATCTCCGCCACAATGCCCAGATTATGCGTGACCAGCAAGATCCCCATGCCGAGATCTTGCTGGAGCTGTTTCAACAAGCGGAGCACCTGATCCTGTACCGTCACATCGAGGGCCGTTGTCGGTTCATCTGCCAGCAGCAGTTTGGGGTTGCAGGAGATCGCCAGCGCAATCATCACCCTTTGTCGCATGCCTCCGCTCAATTCATGTGGATATTGAGAGACGCGTTTTACCGGAGACGGGATCCCTACCTGCTGCAAGAGCTTGATCGCTCTCTCCCACGCTTCTTTTTTGCTCATTTTCTGGTGGGTTCGCAGGGTATCCACGATCTGATCCCCCACCCGATAGACCGGATCCAGCGAACTCATCGGGTCTTGCAAGATCATCCCGATTTGCTTGCCGCGCACCTGCTGCCATTCTTGCTTTGGCAAAGTGAGCAGATCTCGTCCTTCAAACTGAACGTTTCCCTTCACCGTCTTGCTTTTGGTCCCAGGCAACAAATTCAGAATGGAGCGGCATGTCATGCTCTTGCCGCTTCCGCTCTCTCCGACGAGTCCGACGGTTTCCCCCTGTCTGACGTCAAACGAAACATTGTTGACGGCATAGACGGATCGTTCTTTCAGTTCCAGGACGATCTCCAGATCTTTGACTTCCAAAAGTGGATCCATCTTCATCACTCCTGTACTCCCCGTTCTAGGACAGCTCCTTCACATCTCCCAAAAGAAGAATGGCTAGCAGGACGGGCATTGCCTTGCGGATGTCATCCGTGTGGAAGCGAATGGTTCTCCCCCCGACCAGCGTCATCCCCGGCAGAAAGCTGACCAGATGTGCAGAGCTGGTGTATTTGAATTCCATGTCGATCTCATAATGATCCAGCGCTTTGACGGGCTTGACCTGCTGTCGGTTTCGCACAGCTTCGATGGCTTTTTCCCTAATCATCTGCTGGCTGACCGAAGGATGCAGACAGCGCGCCGTGAACATGCCGATAGCCTGCTTGACTGCAACGGTGTGGACGCCCTCGATTTCGTGTTTTACCTCCGTCGCTGTCTGGCTGTCTCCCGTAACCAACACAACCGGGACTCCGAATGCTCCGGCAATCGCGGCATTGATTCCGGCTTCGCCAATTTCCCTGCCGTTGATCGTGATTCGCTGCACAGCTTTATTGTTCAGGGTGTGGTTGAGAATGGCTTGATCGGTCCCTGCCATACAGTGATAGCCAATGAAAAAGGCCATATCGAACGATTCGTCGATCCCTTCCATCATCAGCAGGGGCTTCACAAAGCCGCGGATCACTTCCGCTTTGGGATGAAGGCGGTCTACAATCAGATTGCGCATGGTGTCATGGGAATCGTTGACGACGACCTCCGTGACTCCTGCCTCCAGCGCCCCTTCGATCGCTGCATTCACATCGTCGGTCATCAAGGTGCGAAAATAGTCATAGTCGCTGGTTCCCTTATCGACATCATCCCAGTCCGTAACGCCGGAGATGCCTTCCATATCCACGGAAATAAACAATTTCATCTGCTTTTCCCCCATTTTTATTGGCTTTCGATTTTTTCCGCGAGACCATCACCCAAAAGGCTAAAGCCCAAGCCAGTAACGATGATGCCCAAACCGGGAATCGTTGCTATCCACCAGGCATTGATAATAAAATTTCTTCCTTCCGCAATCATGGCTCCCCATTCAGGGGTTGGAGGCTGAACACCCAATCCCAAAAAGCTTAGCGAAGCCCCGAGCAATATGCACAGCACCACATCCGACATGGCGAACACCAAAGCGGATGAGATGACGTTGGGCAAAATATGCCGGAATAATATGCGTCCGTGTCCATACCCCATCCCTCTCGCGGCCAAGATATACTCCTGCTGCTTGATGACCAGAACCTCTGCTCTGACGATACGTGCATAGGCGCTCCATCCTACCAGGGCAATCGCCAGGTACAGATTGAACAAGCCTGTTCCCAGAATGGAGATGATCGCGATAATCAGGACGATAAAAGGAAAGCTGATCACAATATCTACCAGCCGCATCATGACGGAATCGAACCAGCCGCCAAAATACCCCGACAGCAGGCCGATCAGCGACCCCAGCAACAAAGGCGTGATTACCGAAAAAACGCCGATTTGCAAATCGATGCGGGCTGCGTACAGCATCCTTGTAAAAATATCCCGCCCAAAATTATCCGTACCGAACCAATACTCGCTTCCAGGCGGCTGAAAGGCCTGGGACAAGTCATTTTTCACCGGATCATAGGGTGTCAGAAGGGGCGCACAGATGGATGCCAACAGGACCAAAAGGATGATCAGCAGCCCGAGCGTAATCTTGGCATTGAAGGGCAGTCTTCGGACGAAATCAGGCAGAACCCTTCTGGGGTAGGGTTTCGTAACAGTTGTCTGTATCTGGGACATCGCTTTTCATCACTCCAATTTCACTCTGGGATCAAGGATTGTATAGAGAATGTCCGTCAGCAGGTTTACCACAATCACGAGTGCGGCAAACACAAGGACCAGGCCTTGTATCACCGGATAATCCCTGGTCAAAATCGAGCTGATTAAAAGTTGGCCTAATCCCGGTACGGAAAAAACGGTTTCTACAATGACGGATCCTCCCAAAAGCCAGCCGACATTTACCCCCAGGATCGTGACCGTCCCCAGTACAGCGTTGCGCAGGACATGCTTGATCATGACCTGGCTTTCCTTGATCCCCCGCGCCCGTGCCGCTTCCACGAACTCTGCGGACAGGATGGTGATGATTTTCGTGCGCAGCGGGCGGATTAGTACAGGGGTCAGG
>DASQMM010000570.1:0-7554 GCA_035645495.1 Brevibacillus sp.
CCATACGGCATCCGCTCCATGAACCGCCGCATGGAACTGGAACAAAAGCTTGATGAAGCAAATCAGCATATTAAGGAACTGGTCAAGCGCGAGGAGCGTGTACGAATCGCCCGCGATCTGCATGATACACTGGGCCATACTCTCTCACTGCTCACATTAAAAAGCCAGCTCGTCCAGCGTACCATCGCCAGCGATCCCGAACGGGCGCGAAAAGAAGCAAGAGAAATGGAAACCACATCAAGAGCGGCCTTAAAACAAGTCCGAGAACTCGTGTCTGATATGAAAACGGCAACGATCGCAGAAGAGCTTATCCATATCCAGCAAATCCTGCGGGCTGCAGACATCACATTCGAATACATGGGAGATTCCGATTTTTCAAATATCTCACCTGTCACACAAAACATTGTCAGCATGTGTATACGCGAAGCCGCCACCAATGTCGTCAAACACAGCCGCGCCACCCATTGCATCATTTCCATCTCTCAAACAGATGAAAAAATAAGCATTACCATCAAAGACGATGGAATGGGGATGGATCAGCAAACACCATTTGGAAACGGGCTGCGTGGAATGAAGGAAAGACTTGCATTAATCGATGGCGCTCTCGACGTTTCAACCCATAACGGCACGGTTTTAAGCATCGCCGTTCCGATTGTAAAGAAAGCTGAACGAAAGGAAACAATCCAATGATTCGTTTATTTATTGCCGAAGACCAAAGAATGCTGTTAAGCGCACTGGGGGCTTTGCTAGATCTTGAAGAAGACATGGAAGTGATCGGCCAGGCGACTAACGGCGAAGAAGCGCTCACCGCAATTCTGAAACTAGAACCGGACGTCTGTCTTATGGATATCGAAATGCCCGTCAAAAGCGGCTTGGAAGTGGCTGAAGAGCTGACGAATCGAGGATCAAGAAGTAAGGTTATCATTTTAACAACATTTGCCCGCCCCGGCTACTTCGAACGCGCCGTCAAAAGCAATGTCCACGGCTATCTGCTCAAGGACGGAGAAATCGACGACCTCGCAGACGCCATCCGAAAATGCACGGAAGGCAAGCGAATCTTCAGCCCGGAACTCACCTTTGATGCCATCCGCAAAGTAAACCCGCTCACCGAACGCGAACAGGAAATCCTGCGATTGGCGGCTTTGGGAATGACGACGAAAGAAATTTCTAAGGAGCTCTTCTTGTCGTCAGGGACCGTCCGGAATTATATTTCTGAGATTATGCAGAAGCTGGATGCGAAAAACCGGATGGAAGCGGCAAGGATTGCGGAGGGGAAAGGATGGATTTGAGTGGGGTCTCGAGATAAGCAGCCATGGTACGATGGGCTTTTAGGGGCTTTGACATTGGCCTTATAGCTTATCAACTAGCTCCTTTTAACATTCACACTCCCGTTTTAAGATGTATTTCCTTAGTCGATTAATTCAACAGAAATTTTCTTTTGGTTGTTCAATACCTATTTTTGTCGCTCTTTTCTCTGTATCACTCAGTGATAAACCTTGTTTGATTGGAGTCCAATACTCATATGCATACTCGGCATCCCATTCAATCCATTTAGAAACCTACCTTACTAAAATCTCGTCACCTGTGTTGACATAACAACGGCTTATCTTTTATACATACTCTTAATATGATTAAGCTCTGTCTTATCCTCTCCTTTTCGAAATCAATACAACCATTTTCTTCAACTATTTTTATTAGTCCTTCTTGAAACGATTGACAAAATTCAGCTTCTTCATTTATAAGCTTTGGGTTAAAAATACTATTCAGAAATTTCTCTTTCCCATCTGTAATAATCACCGTATAACTAATATCTCGAAAATTATTCGCTCAGACCAACCAGAGTGCCGCCCATGATCCCGGGCGAAAGACGAACGGTCCTTGCCTTCAAGCACGGACCGACCGCCAATTGCTACTGAAAAGCCCTGGGCTTCATCCAACATCTTACCTCCGGTCAAATTCGCCGTTTGCTGACTCTATCGAAACACCAACGTACAGCAAACAGATGACTCAGCGGCACAACAAGCAACCCATACACCGCGGCCACTAGTACAGCCCCTATCTCATCAGGCCTTTGGAGCAAAACAACAACGCCCACAAGGCCGACCCCAACAAGCATTTCTTTGGCTACACGGCTCCGGAGAATCCGTACCCATGACTGGCCTGCCACCCGCAGCGGAAAGTCACGCTTCGCCTGCAGCAGCGCGGTTATCAATGCACTAATCGCAGCAGCGACAGTGAAAGCAATAACTAATGCAATCAGCGCAAGATTCAACAACCATACAACGTACGCTGCGAACTGCGCGCGGAGAATCCCCTCTTCGGCAACATAGACAACTTTCAGTTCGCCGTTGATATCTCGATCACGCAGCGCCTTCACGTCAAGGCCGTGTTTCTCTAACAATTCCTGCGTAGCTGTTACACCAGTGAATACGATGTTGCTACCTGAGACCATGGAAGTCAAGGCAGAATCGTTATAGGTATCGTAGAGCGAGGGCACGACAACAACTAGGACATCGTCCGCAAAGTGAAGTCTTTCCCCTCCTCCTCCTTGGGCTACCGGCAACCGGAATCCGTCGATCGGCCGCAAGAACTTGAACTTACCGAACTTCTCATCGGAAAGCTCTTTCCTCGACAAAAGCTCAGCCTCTTCTCGAATCATTTTGACAAGCCCTTTTGGAATGCTATGATAAGGCACCTTTGTAACAGCAGGTTGTGGTGCATCCATGGTCACCATATCAAGCCAACGCTGGTTCACGTAAGAGATGGCCGAGTACTCTCCAAAATCGGCTGGCATTGGCATTTCTTGAGTATATGTGTAGGAAAAAGCTACCTTATCAAGCGATTCCGCATCCTTTACCAGTTTACCAATCTGCGGCTCCATGTGATTCATCTCGTCAACGTCTGTCGCAAACACAATCGCGACTTGATCTGCGAGTTTCTTCCACTGAGCCATTTCAGCAGCTATAGCTGAGGAATGTTTGTATGCGGACCAAGCAGGTCCAGCCGCAGCTACCACCAGGAGGAACGTTAACGCCTGGATCACGATGGCAGCTGATCGCAAGCTTTTAACCGCAGGTTGTCTGGTGGCGATCATGGTAGCGCTAGGCCATGCGGAAGCTGACATGATCAGCGTAGCCAACAGGGATACGGTAATAACAGCGACCTGCAGACTGAACAACGCCTTAAGGAAGGTACCGACATATATCCAGCCATGAAACAAACCTACGTAGCAAGACGCAACCAGTGCTACAGCAACCGCCGAAACCAGCAGCGCACCCCCAAAACCGGCCAGGTCCTGCACCTGAATCCGCGAGGTCGGGCACCCGCCCAGAACCCGAAGGGCACGCCCACGCGCTCTTAACGACAACCAGAACAACGCAAGCGCTGCAATCAGCGCAAATGCTGCAAGAACGGCGGCAGCAAATCCTCTTTCTCGCACAACGAATTCAAGGCTTTTAAAAATTGACGCATCCCCGCGACCGACCTTCACGCCTTCACTATTCAGCGTGTCCTCGAACTCGCTCAAGTGAGCCTTTTCACCGGTCACGAGATAGAACCCATCGGGGTAGGAGGTTTCAAGCCGGTCCTTACCGACAATCTTGCCTGCACCATCGCCGCCAAACCAAGTAAATTCGTCGGGCAGATCTCTATCGTTAAGTGCTACGAAGACCTGGCCATCGCCGTCGCTTGCAAGGTCTGGCGCAACCTTGACCAGCCCAAGATCCCAGCGCGCATCGAGCTTCTCCAGCTTCGCAAACGCTTCAGTGATAGAAAGCCCTGATTCGCTGAAATCGAGGTTTAACCTGCTCTCGACACCAATCGCCTGAGGAAAGTCTCGATCATATAGGTCGGTGATGATCGCCGCCAGTAGCGCAAGCAGTGCAAACAACGCGCCCGCGACAGCCACTATAATACGTTTATACACAAGCTTGACCTCCAAGAACTATATGAAAATTGCCATGCTAAGCCCCGGCGAACACAACCGGTATCGCCGGGGACTGGCGTAATTGCCTCGATTAACAGGTAATGTTCCCCCTTCATTTCATTCCTCCTCATTTATTCAACTATTTTTGTCAATATTTCTACTCCTCTACTCGCTTATCTCTGCCTTCTATCAATTCTCCAAGGGCCCATATTAAAGCCTAGCCAGCGCCTCGTACTTGGCGTAGTTGTCTGCATCAGGTTCGTACCGCTTGGCAAAACGGGGAGCTAGGCTTGCCGTAAGCAGCAGGAAACGGTTACACCGAGTGAATTTTGTGGAAGTTGAGTTAGCGCTTCACCAGGTGCACTGGGACCCCAAACCCGTCGCGGCGGCTGAGCAGGTCGGAGATTGCGTCATGCTCGGATCTTGAACCATAGCTAACCATGACCAGCCCTCGGTTCTGGTCATCAGGACACGGCTTTCCTACTTCGACCGTAATGTCATCACCCAAAGCTTTAATCTCCTCGACGAGGTCTTGATGTCTGGCAAGCGCTGCATTGGCCTCTGTTACGTTCGGCAGCTGATCGCACGGCGGATGAGTGTCTCTCGACACTGTGATCCATCCGTTTAAGAATGCAACTGTTCCAACTACAAGCAATAATCCGACGACGACACCGATTATGATCTTTGTGGCTGATTTCATGAGGAACCTCCTAAGTTGCCGGGTTCGCTGGTCGACACTTGTTTTGACGAACTGTTGGTACCGACCTCATGCCGAGCACCACACGCGTTGATCATCTCAGAGTCGTGCGTCGACACAATAACCGTGCGGCCACGTGCAGCGAAGTCCACAAACAGATCGATGACCTTTCGCCGATTGGTTGAGTCAAGCGAGGCGGTCGGCTCATCAACAAACAGGAATGCAGCGTCCTTGTAGATGGCACGAGCCAGTGCGAGTCGCTGCTTCTCACCCCCACTAAGGTGGCTAGCCAACTCGCCTTCTCGACCCTGGAGACCAGTCTGCTCGAGCACCTGCGCCAACCGCTCTTGATTTCCCGTGACACGCCGTCCAAGGATGCTCGCCTGCATGGTGACATTAAATGCCACCGACTCCTCATCCATAATGCCGTAATCCTGAAGAATGAACGCCGCATGATCACGCCAAAACCGTCGCCGCGCCGCAGTACCGTAGCTAGTGACATCGTGTCCGTCTATCAAGATGCGTCCCTGATTAACCGGGAGCAATAGTCCGAGGCAGTGCAAAAGTGTAGTCTTTCCACATCCGCTTGGACCAACGAGGGCTGTCATGACCCCTGGCGGGCACTGAACGGTCTCACCATCAAGCACGGTCCGCCCACCAATTGCTACTGAAATGCCCTGTGCTTCAATCAACATCTGTACCTCCCATCAAATTCAACGCTATAAAAAGCGGCACTCATTTATTCCATTCCTCCTCATTTACTTAACTATTTTTACTCTTCAAGCCGATTAATCATCACCCACCTATCACATTAATACGAGAACGGTTTTCTCTCTTTCTTGTAGACGGTGTCGTGACATACTATTTCTTCTTCGTCACAAACATTAATTCCTTTATAACTAGCAAATTTCACTTGTTGTACCATAAGTAACCTATTGGCTGCCGGGGCACAAGGAATTTGTTTCTTGTCAAATTTTCTGAATAATGGCCGGCCTCAACACTAAGCCTGGAAAAGTAGAGGATTGCACCACATAACATAACTTACTGCTAAGGCTACCAAGATAAAACCACAAAATTAAATGGACCTATTATTTCCCAAAAACTTATTAGTTGCATTTTATGTTATTTTCCTCAGATATGCACTATCTTTTGAGGAGATGCTTTGGCAGTGCACCAAAGCATCTCCTTTGTATATAGATACATACTATGATGGGAATATAATATTTTTTAAAAGAAATTTAATTTAAAAATTTAAGAATAAATACTTTGGACGCATAAAGTGCTGCGCCCCTCAAAGCGGGGTATTACCCTACTGAATTTCCAGAGTTTTATGAAAAACTTTGCAATCACCGGAATAAAAAACTATCAATCGGTAAGTGCTTCTGGTAAATTGCTCCCGCATCGACACGGTAGTGGGCGAAAAGACAAGCTAACTCGACCGGTAATCCAAACCTAAAATCCGGTATGTCCTTACCAAAATAAAAACAATGAATATAGATTTAACTCTCTCGAAAATAACGGCCTGCTGAAATCTCGATTTCATAGATAGGGATGATTGCCGTCAGCAGGTGCAAGAAGTGTAAACAACAAAGCCCGCGTCATCCACTATAATACGCTTATGCAAAGCGGGATCTCCCAGAACTTTTCTGGGTCTTGCCATGCTAGCCCCGTTGACAGCAACCGTTTTCCCTTTGATTAGTTGGTGCGATAGTAGTAACGACCCTTAAGACCAGGTGAGTTTATGGCTCCGACATAGGCATTAGAGTAGCGGCCCGCAGCCGTATCAATACTTCTATTCGTTTTATCCACTTTTCCATCGATGAGCTTTTGCACTGTCGAGCCGTGGACCTTTGTCGGGTGGTTGTACTCTGAACGGAGCCCGGCGTTTACGAATCCATACCTCCATGTACCACCTTCCGATGGGTACTGGTAGTGATAACCCGGATTCACCCATGCAAATGAAGGCACCGTAGCGCCTCCCACCAAAGCGATGGACATTGTCAACACGGCGAGCGTCGCTTTAATTGTCCGAGTCAAAGGTTTCCTCTTTTTTTTCTCATACAAATGATTTTTCATTATTTCATTCCTCCTCTTTCATTCGACTAATAAATTTACTCTATAAGTTAGTTTGTCACCGCCCACATACCGTGTCGATGCGGGAAGAGTTTTTTCCCTCGTTGGCGGTGCCATGATCATGACTCCTCTTTGTCACCAGACATCAATTTTTTCCTCCATGACCAACCCTCGATCCGAGGTCATTTGGTCACGACTTGTCCACTTCGACGAAATACTGTCACCTAGCATTTTGATCACCTCCTCAATACCCTAATGGCTGGCAAGCACCACAGTGTCCTTTACTGCATTCGGTTAGTGACCGAATGGTGCATGTCAGAAACCTCCTAATCTGTTAAAAGACCTGCTTTTTCCAGTTTGGATTAGTCAGAAAATGAAAGAAGAAGAACAAAAGCAAGTCACCAAATTCAAATCTTATCTACCTGAACTGGATGTATTATGCTGACTCCTGAAGATCATTTGATCCGGTTAGCCAGTGAGAACGTGGACCGTGTGGCTCTATCATTCAGAAATACTCCGAATGTGGAGGAACTCGTACAATCCGCCTATGCTGTTTAATTTATGGTTATATATATCACGGGTGTTTCAGCTTCCGGAAAATTCAGACGGCTATCCTTAAATCTGTTCACTGGTTGTAAAAGGGGAGCGTCGTGGTTTTCGCACTATCAGCGATTTTCGGAAAAGCAATCTGGATGTGTTCCAAAATTGTTCACGCAAAACAGATAAATCGTTATGTAAGCAGATAAAATGGTAATCTCAGCGTTTCGAAAAAGAGGTCAAGCAGATGGTGGAAGAAGTCAAAGAAGCGGATGTCAAAGATGAAGGACTGCTCTCTCTTTTCCCGAAGACGATCCGCCGC
>DASQMM010000571.1:0-15769 GCA_035645495.1 Brevibacillus sp.
CCTTGTCTGAAGGTTGCCATCTTGTTCTTGTTATCCACAGTATGAGCGTTTTTTGTCTCGACCAACCCTCGCTCCTTCTTATCCACAGTGGACAATATTTCAGCGCTGCGATAACACTATTTTAAAAGCAAAAAAAAGAGCCTAACGAGAGGCTCCTTTTGCGGCAATGACAATATAACGGTTGGGTTCTTCTCCTTCGCTGAACGTCACGACATCCGAGCGCTTTTGCAAAAAGGCGTGAATCACCTTGCGCTCTGCTGCTGACATCGGCTCCAAACGAATGTTCTGTTTGGTAGAGAGCGCCTTTTTGGCGACCCGGTCGGCCAACTGCTCCAGTGTTTCCTTGCGGCGCAGCCGGTAATTTTCAGCGTCCAACGTGATGCGCACATGCTTGTCCGCATGACGGTTTGCTACGACATTTACGAGATACTGTAGGGAGTCTAGCGTTTGTCCCCTGCGGCCAATGATGATCCCCAGATTGGTCCCCTGGATGTCAAAAAGCATGCCTTCTTCGTTGGGACGGGATTCCACCCGAGCATCTACCTTCATATTGGTTAATACATCTTGAAGAAAGTTACGTCCCTCTATAACCGGGTCAAAGTGAAATTCAACCTCCACTTTGGCATCCTTGGCTCCGATCAGGCCGAACAGCCCCCTGCTCGGCTCCTCCAGTACCCGAATGCTTGCCTTTTCCCGAGGCACACCCAATTCCAACAAAGCTTTCTGCACAGCATCGTCTATCGTCTTAGCCGTAGCAACCACCTTTTTCACTTGGAGGCTCCCCCCTTAGGAGTTGGCTTTGGATTCTTATCGCCTTTATCTCGGTACAAGAAATACGTTTGGACGATGGTAAACAGGTTTCCATATACCCAGTACAGGGAAAGTGCAGACGGCAAGGTAACCCCAATCGCCAAGATCATCAACGGCATCATGATGATCATCATTTGCATTTGCGGATTGCCTTGTGTCGCTTGTCCCATCATCTTGGATTGCAGATACGTCGTAATCGCAGCGATGATCGGCAAGATGTAATACGGGTCCTTCGCTCCCAGCTCCATCCACAGGAACGTTTGCGTGTTGATTTCATGTGTTCGAATGATCGCATGATAGAACGCGATCAGGATCGGCATTTGCACCAGGAGTGGCAGACAGCCAGCCAACGGGTTGACGCCTTCTCTCTGGAAAATAGCCATGGTTTCCATTTGTGCCTTCTGCGGATCATTTTTGTACTTCTCGCGGATTTTTTGCATTTCCGGTTGAAGCTCTTGCATTTTCTTGGAGCTCTTGATCTGCTTGACCATTAGCGGCAATACGATCAAACGGATGATGACCGTCGCAACCAAAATCCCCAAACCGTAATTGTTGCCCAGGACCAGGGCACTTTCTTTGATCAACCATGACAAGGGATACACAAAATACTTGTCCCAAATTCCGGTTGCATCTGGCCCGATTGGCTCTGCGGTAGCCGGGTTACACCCCGACAAAACCAGAACCAGCAAAGTCAGCAAAATCATGCTGAGGGTACGTCTACTCAAGGGATGAACCTCCTTTTCCCCGCTTCAATAAATGATGTGATGATTCGCGTTTTTCAGGTACCGGATCGATTCCTCCCGGGTGAAACGGATGGCATTTTAAAATGCGGCGCACTGCCAGCCATCCCCCTTTGAACGCGCCAAAACGTCGTACTGCTTCGATCGCATAATGGGAGCAGGTCGGAGCAAATCGGCATGTAGGCGGTTTCAACGGAGAAATGAATGTTTGGTATCCCCGAATCAGCCACACCAGTAATGTAGACATTGCTGTTCAACCTCTTTTTCCATTATGTATGGGGCCTTGCTTGATCACTTTGGCTCGCTTCATTACATGTAAAAGCGACTGCTCGATATTCTCAAGGGACATCGACTCGACTCCTGGACGAGCGATGATCACCAGATCCACTCCCTTTGGAATGGCATACTCCAATCGAGCCACCGCCTCGCGAATGAGCCGCTTGACCCTGTTGCGGATAACGGCGTTGCCGATTTTTTTGCTTACAGAAATTCCGGCGCGAAATGCAGCCTGTCCCTCCTGCCTGGCAGAATATAAGACAAATTGCTTGTTGGCTGCCGAAGTTCCTCGTTGAAACACTGCCTGAAAGTGCTCATTTTTTCTTAGCCGGTGCGAACGATGCAAGGTAAACAACCCCTAACATCACAATTATAGTAGAAAAAGCAAACAGCATCTACCAGTATATCCTTCTTTCGACCACTTTTTTACCTGATAGCCGCCTATTTTAGGGAAAAAATCAAGATAGAAACAAAAAAGGCCACTGAAAGTGTGGCCTAAGCGGAAAGAACTTTTCTACCTTTACGACGACGAGCCGCCAAAATCTTACGGCCGTTTTTCGTACTCATGCGCGTACGGAACCCGTGGTCCTTTTTGCGCTTACGATTATTAGGATTAAAAGATGGTTTCATTACAGTATACACCTCCGTCCTAGGCAGACATTCTTTCGAATTATAAAAAGATATGGCCGAAAAGTCAAGTCAGACCTGGGTTTGTCTGCCACGGTAAATATCCCCACTCAATTATTTCCCAAACCTGTGGATATCATTTTATCCACATCACAAAATTTCGACAAGATTATCTACAGCTTGTACACAAAATCTAGTTGTGTGAATATGTCTAGCATACCAGTAGTTGTGTTTGTGGATAAGTCTGAAAAAACCATTGCTGACATGCCTTTTATCTGTTATTATATTTTTGTTTTGGAGCGTGAATAACTCCATCTAGATGAACGGGTTTTCCACAGCATGTGGATAAGTTTGTGGACAGATTGCACCTATTGTGGGTCTGTTTACTCACAAGGATGCGGATAATTGTCTGTTTTTTTTCTTTGCTCCGAGTGGAATCCCTATTTTTCGACTTTTTTTATCCACAGTTGTGAAAGCGCGACCTGGTGATAAGTTTGATCCCGGCAGCGCTATTTACCGTCGTTATCTCTATATTTTCCCAATTTGTTCTCTATTGATACTTTTTTTATGAAGGAGGGATTCTGGTTGGATGCAGCGATTAGCGAGCTATGGCGCAAAGTCTTGGCCAAGATAGAGAAATCGCTAAGCAAACCCAGTTTTGATACCTGGCTCAAGGCAACCAAGGCGACTACTTTGGAAGAAGATGCCCTTATCGTCGTGGCACCGAATGACTTTGCCAGGGATTGGCTCGAAACCAGGTACTCTCAACTGATCACCGATACACTATATGAAGTGACAGGGGTTAATATGAAGGTGAAATTCGTAGTCTTGCAAAATCCGGACTCCGCATTAGCCGACGAACAGCCCCCTGCCCGCGTCAAGACTTCTGCACCGCCTCAAGCCGCGGATGATCAGCCGCCCAGCATACTAAATCCCAAGTACACGTTTGACACGTTCGTCATCGGCTCTGGCAACCGTTTTGCTCACGCTGCGTCTCTCGCAGTCGCTGAAGCTCCTGCCAAAGCGTACAATCCCCTTTTTATTTACGGGGGTGTGGGATTGGGGAAGACACACTTAATGCACGCCATCGGACATTATGTGATTCAGCACAATCCTTCGGCAAAAGTGGTTTATTTGTCATCTGAAAAATTTACAAACGAATTCATCAACTCGATCCGGGACAACAAGGCCGTAGAATTCCGCAACAAGTACCGCAGCGTCGATGTCTTGCTGATAGATGACATCCAGTTTCTCGCTGGTAAAGAATCTACCCAAGAAGAGTTCTTCCATACCTTCAATGCCCTGCATGAAGAAAGCAAGCAGATCATCATTTCCTCCGACCGGCCTCCCAAGGAGATCCCGACGCTGGAAGATCGCCTGCGCTCCCGCTTTGAATGGGGCTTGATCACGGATATTCAACCCCCGGATCTGGAAACGCGGATCGCCATTCTGCGAAAGAAGGCAAAAGCGGAGAATCTGGACATACCCAATGAAGTCATGGCCTATATCGCCAATCAAATCGACAGCAACATCCGCGAGCTGGAAGGTGCACTTATCCGAGTTGTAGCGTATTCATCCCTGATCAATCGCGATATCGATACTCAATTGGCCGCGGAAGCCTTGAAAGACATCATTCCTTCCTCCAGGCCACGGGTGATCACCATCATGGACATCCAGCGGGTCGTAGGAGAAGAATACAGTCTCAAACTGGAGGATTTCAAAGCGAAAAAACGGACCAAAACCGTCGCTTTTCCTCGTCAGATCGCCATGTACTTATCTCGGGAGCTGACAGATGCCTCCCTGCCGAAAATTGGGGATGAGTTTGGCGGTCGGGACCATACCACCGTCATCCACGCACATGAAAAAATTTCGCGTGCCCTGGCCACTGATCCTCAGATGCAGACGACCATCCAGGCGCTCATTGAAAAATTAAAAGCAAACCATTAACCTGTGAATAACGCAAAAAGCCTATACACACTTTACCCACATGTGTATAGGCTCTCTTTTACGTCATCAATCCACATATCCACAAATCCACAGGCCCTATTACTACTTCTGTTAAAAAAGATTATCCTAATAAGATATGATAAAGGCGTCGCTGCTATGCATTCATTCTGAAAAAAGCGACGATCGAGGGAGGCCACGTTGATGAAAATCACTGTCCAACGCGACAAACTGTCCAACGCCGTATCACATGTAAGCAAAGCTGTTTCCAGCCGGACTACTATTCCTATTTTGACCGGAATCAAAATAAAAGCCGATGAAGAAGGACTTACACTAACCGCAAGCGACTCAGATGTATCCATCGAGGTGCAAATTCCGTTGGAGGAAGCGGATGAATGGGGCGTAACCGTCCACCAAGCAGGAAACATCGTTTTGCCTGCTCGTATTTTTAGTGAAATTGTGCGCAAACTTCCTAGCAACGAGATTCACATCGAAGCAGACGAGCGTTTGGTTACGACGATTCGTTCCGGACAAGCCGAATTTTCAATCAACGGCATGGATGCCAATGAATATCCGCAATTGCCGCATTTGGAAGAGGAAAAAGTTTTCAGTATCCCAGGAGATTTGCTGAAAACCATGATTCGTCAAACCGTATTTGGCGTGTCCACGTCCGAGATGCGTCCGATCTTGACCGGGCTGATGTGGTCTCTCGAACAAGGGAAGCTTCGTTTCGTCGCGACAGACAGTCATCGTTTGGCTAGCCGCACAGCTATGGTAGAATGTCCTGAAGAGCTTTCGTTCCACAATGTTGTCGTTCCCGGCAAAAGCTGCAATGAATTAGTGAAAATTTTGGACGAGGATCAAAGTCCAGCAGATATTGTTGTGACGGATAACCAGATCCTGGTAAAATCAAAGCATATTCTGTTTTATTCCCGGTTGCTGGAGGGAACCTACCCGGATACTACCCGGATCATTCCCCAAGGCAGCAAAACGGAGATTACTGTCAATACCAAAGAATTTTTGCAGTCGATCGAGCGCGCTTCCCTGCTTAGCCGTGAAGGAAAATCCAACGTCGTCAAAATGGTTACACTGCCAGACGGCAATGTGGAAATCACCTCCAACGCGCCAGAGATCGGGAAAGTAACCGACGTCTTGCAGCCGAAAGCGATGGAAGGAGAAGAATTGAAAATCTCCTTCAACGCAAAATACATGATCGACGCCCTGCGCGCCATTGACAGCAGCGAGATCAAGGCAAGCTTTAACGGTCCGATGAGCCCCTTCGTGATCCGGCCTACTGACCATGACTGGATGCTGCATCTGATCCTGCCTGTTCGTACCTATTAGTCGATTTCCACCCAGAAAGGAGCCAAACCATGCGTGAGGTTTCCATCAAGACCGAATACATCGCCTTAGGGCAATTTTTAAAGCTGGCTGAAGTGATTGACACAGGCGGCATGGCGAAGGCGTTTCTCGCCGAGGTTCCCATTAAAGTCAATGGAGAGCTTGAGAACAGACGCGGCCGCAAGCTGTATCCGGGTGATGAAGTGGCGATCGAAGGCTTTGGCCGCTATCAAGTGGTAAGCCGCTGAGAGGAGAGCGTGACGCTTGTTTCTCAAGAACCTTTCGCTGACCCATTATCGCAATTACGAGTCGCTGTCGCTTTCCTTCGACAGTCCGATTCAACTTTTTATTGGAAATAATGCACAAGGCAAGACGAACGTACTGGAATCCATCTATGTCCTCGCTCTTGCCAAATCACATCGCACCCCACGGGACAAGGAACTGATCGCGTGGGATGCTGATTATGCCGCCATCCGTAGCGATGTTCTTCGTCGCTACGGATCTGTTCGTTTGGAGTTGCAGTTGACAGGGAAGGGAAAGCGGGCCAAAATCAACGGAATGGAACAACAGAAGCTGAGCGAGTACGTAGGCGCCTTGAATGTCGTCATGTTTGCGCCAGAGGATCTGTCCATCGTCAAAGGCTCGCCGGCACAGCGCAGGCGATTTATCGATATGGAGATCGGACAGGTGTCGCCAACCTATCTGTACTATTTGAGCAATTACAACAAAGTACTGGCTCAACGCAACCAGCTTTTGAAGGATTTGGCAATGAAAAAAAGCCACTCGCTGGAAATGCTGTCAATTTGGAATACCCAATTGGCTGATTTAGCGGTAAAATTGTTACGAAAGCGTTTTGAGTTTATTCGGAAGCTGGAGTCGTGGGCAAAAGACATCCACACCGGCATTACCGATGGCAGGGAAACGCTCTCTTTGCATTATGAAAATACAACGCCAGTCACAGAAGAAATGGGAGCGGATGCAGCAGTCGATATGCTGCTTGCTGCATACGATGATTTGCGTGACCGGGAAATCATGCGCGGAAGCACGATGATTGGCCCGCACCGCGATGATTTTTCACTAAAAGTGAACGGCATGGATGTACAGACATACGGTTCCCAAGGACAGCAGCGGACGTCCGCACTGTCCATCAAATTAGCCGAGATCGAACTGATCAAGGAAGAAGTAGGCGAATACCCTGTGCTTTTGTTGGATGACGTTTTGTCCGAATTGGATGAGCACAGGCAAACGCTGCTTCTCGAAACGATTCAGGATCGGGTTCAAACGTTTGTAAGCACGACGGGTGTGGAAGGCTTAAAGCATCAGGTACTCCAGCAAGCCTCTCGTTTTTACGTGAAGGAAGGGACTATCTCAGGGGAAAGGTAGGGGGAACAGGGATGTTTATACACATTGGTGGAGATACTGTTGTGAGCACGAAGGAAGTGATTTCCATCCTAGATCACCAGACTGTCAAATCCTCGAAGACCAACAAGGGATTTTTGCAGGATAAGCGAAAGACAGTCGTCGATCACAGTGTGGAAGAGACGAAATCGTATGTAATCACGCAGGATGCCATATACTGTTCACCTATTTCTTCTCTGACGCTGAAGCGACGCGCTCAGTTCGTGGACAGCTTGGATCAGGTGCCCATCGTACAAGCTGAAGTGGAGGAGTTGACAGAGTAGTGGATCAAGTGACGACGAAAGATACAAACTACGACGCCAGTCAGATTCAGGTGTTGGAGGGGCTGGAAGCGGTACGCAAACGCCCGGGGATGTACATCGGGTCTACCAGCAGCCGCGGCCTGCATCATCTGGTGTGGGAGATCGTAGACAATGCCATCGACGAGGCCTTGGCCGGTTACTGCGACGATATTTTGGTTGTCATTCGCCCTGACAACTCTGTAGCAGTGACGGACAACGGGCGCGGGATTCCTACGGGCATTCATGAAAAGACCGGAAAATCGACCGTTGAGACGGTTTTGACAGTGTTGCATGCCGGCGGTAAATTCGGCGGAGGCGGCTATAAAGTTTCCGGCGGTCTTCACGGGGTAGGTAGCTCGGTTGTAAACGCGTTGTCCGAGTGGATGGAAGTCGAAGTCAAGCAAAACGGCAACGTCTATTTCATGCGTTTCAGCATGGGAGCTCCTGAAGCAGACCTCGCTGTCGTAGGCGAAACGGAAGAGACGGGAACAACCGTTACGTTCAAACCAGACCCGACTATTTTTACCGAAACAACCGAATTTGAATACGAGATTTTGCAAAAACGGATTCGCGAGCTTGCCTTCCTCAACAAAGGACTGCGGATTACCCTCAAGGATACGCGTCCTGGACAGGAGCGGGAGGAATCGTTCCACTACGAGGGCGGGATCGTGCAATTCGTGGAGTATTTGAATAAAAACCGCGAAGCCTTGCATGAAGACGTGATTTATTGCGAAGGAGAAAAGGACGGTTTGGTTGTCGAGGTCGCGATTCAGTACAACGACAGCTATGTCAGCAATATTTACTCTTTTGCCAATAACATCAACACGCATGAAGGCGGTACTCACGAGACGGGCTTCAAAACGGCTTTGACTCGTGTCATCAACGACTACAGCCGCAAATTCAACTTCCTGAAGGAAAAGGACCCGAACCTCTCTGGGGATGACGTCCGCGAGGGAATTACGGCGATTATTTCCGTGAAGATCCAGGAGCCGCAATTTGAAGGGCAGACCAAGACCAAGCTTGGCAACTCCGAAGCGCGGAGCATTACGGAGTCCGTGTTTGGCGATCGCTTCAACACCTTCATGGAGGAAAATCCGGGTGTAGCGAAAAAGATCGTGGAGAAAGCCTTGATGGCCTCCAGAGCTCGTGAAGCGGCGCGGAAGGCACGGGAGATGACCAGACGCAAAAGCGCGTTGGAAGTGAGCGCGTTGCCGGGTAAACTGGCGGATTGCTCCTCCAAGGACGCTTCCGAATCCGAACTGTTCATCGTAGAGGGTGACTCTGCGGGCGGTTCCGCCAAGTCTGGACGCGACCGTCATTTTCAGGCAATCCTGCCGTTGCGCGGGAAAGTTCTAAACGTAGAAAAATCGCGCTTGGATAAAATTCTGGCCAACAATGAGATCCGTGCAATCATTACGGCGCTTGGGACAGGTGTAGGCGAAGACTTCGACATTTCTAAAGCACGTTATCACAAAGTCGTAATCATGACGGATGCGGACGTAGACGGTTCACATATCCGTACTCTGCTCTTGACCTTCTTCTACCGCTACATGCGCCAGTTGATCGAAGCGGGCTATATTTACATTGCGCAGCCGCCCCTCTACAGCATCAAGCAAGGCAAGCAGATGCATTATGCGTATACCGATCAACAGCGCGATCAGATCCTTGCTACGCTGAAAACCGTACCAAAACCAAGTATCCAGCGCTATAAAGGTCTGGGCGAGATGAACGCCGACCAATTGTGGGAAACTACAATGAATCCGGAAGAGCGGACCATGCTTCAGGTCAGCCTGGAGGATGCGATGGAAGCGGATATGGTGTTTGAAACACTGATGGGTGACGAAGTAGAGCCGCGCAGGGAGTTTATTGAGCGGTTTGCTTCGAATGTACGTGATTTGGATTTTTGATGTGTTGGTGAACGTAAATCATATCTGATTGGATCTTACCCCGACTATCGTAGTCGGGGTAAGGTGCTATTATGGCGCAGTACATACACCTAGGGCTAAACCGATACGCAAAACAATCAAGCATGAAAGTGATGTGTCGAATTCCTATGGAGGATTGGCTGTTCCTGGTCTTGATCGTCCTTGTAGCTGCCTTGCTGCAAACCAGTACGGGTTATGGTTTTTCCATTATCGGTACGCCATTTCTTTTCTTGCTATATCCAGCCCACACAGCTATTCAGATCAATATTGTTTTGTCTCTTTGCATATCCGTCATCATGATTTACAAGATCAGAAAAGAGATCGATCGCACCTTGTTAGTCAGACTGATAAAAGGCAGTCTGATCGGGCTGATGGCTGGACTGATGATTTATCTGTATGTAGATGTGCAATTGTTAAAAATGGCTGTAGGCAGTCTCATTCTGATTTTAACGGTGCTGCTGATTTTACAATTAACGATAAGGCAAACCAGGCTTCGAGACTTTTTCACCGGGGGAATCTCTGGCTTGTTAACGACAAGCATAGGAGTGCCGGGCCCTCCACTGCTGCTTTATTTTGCTGGAGTTGGAACGAAAAAGGAGACATTGCGCAGCACGACGTTGGCTTATTATTTGTTTGTCTATTTGATTAGTTTAGTCATGCAGATCTCTTTCGACGGTTCCAGTCAAGAGGTTTGGGTATCATCCTTGATTGCGATTCCCCCGCTTCTCGTCGGGATATGGCTCGGACAGCTATTGTTTACATGGATCAGCCAAAAAGTGTTCAAAATGATCACGTACATAATCCTGCTTTTTACTGGATCCTATTTGGTAATATCCAGTTTATAGTTGCAAAACCCCCTGACAGATCGTAGTCAGGGGGTTTCTTATGTCATTATTTTTTGGGAGTTGCCAGGGTTGTTTTTACTGCTTCCATCATTACCGCTTTGTCTGCAATGCTAATTGGCGTTGTTTTGATCACTTTAGCATCCTGAGTCCCATTCGCGCTACTGCTACTTTGGATGGTCACTAATTTTGCAGGCATCAGTTCAGCTTTGACTGTTTTTACTGCTGGAGACAATTTCTGATAGGTGGTGTCTTCCTGAGCTGCAAATGCAGAACTCGCCATTGCGGACACTGCCATAGCCATTACTGCCACTGCCATTTTCTTTTTCATAGAACATTCCTCCTTGGATGTGTATCGCTTTTGCGATGTTTCGTTCGCCGTTTTCGTTGACTACTAACGGCTACACGTATACGATACAAGCCCAGCGTGACAGAAAAATGACGAGCAAATAAAAAAACGCTCAGGCTTTGAAAAGCCGAGCGATCTTTCGTTATTGCTTTGGCAATGACAACCGAAATACGGTTCCCTTTTCAGAAGTATGCAGCAGAAATAGCTCACCTCCATTGGCTTTGGCTAGCAAACGACTGAGCGGCAGCCCGAGTCCCAAGCCATGTTTTTTCTTCCTTTTGCTATCCCCGCGATAATACCGTTCAAAAATATATGGCACTTCTGCTTCTTTGATTCCCTTTCCGTTATCTGCTACATCAATAACGAGGGTGTGATCTTTCAGCAAAGGCTCCAGCTTGATATGCGTCGCACCTGCGGCTACGCTATTCGTCAAAAGATTCATCAGGATTTGTTTCAACTGTCCCCTGTCCCCACGAATTTCAACTGGGTCAAGCGGATGAGACGTTTCTAGTTTGACACTCTCCAAAAAAGGCATAGCCTGCATTTGTTGGGTGACCTCAGTCATCAAATCCGAAACAGGAAACCATGTCTGTTCCCCCTGTACTACACCTGCTTCAAGGGAAGAGAATTCAAGTAAATCCTCTACCATTTTCTGCATGCGCTTGGCTTCCTCTAGTGTTGTCAGCAAAAATTTGTCTGCTTTTTCTCCCGTCACGACTCCTCTTTGAACAGCTTGGACCATACCGCGAATGGAGGTAACAGGCGTCCGTAACTCGTGGGATACACCCGCCAACAGGTCAGTTCTCAGTTGTTCGAGTTGTTTGAGACGTTCGGTCATCGTATTGAAAGAGGCAACCAATTGTTTCAACTCGTCTTCTTTTACATCTGATGGCAAAGGCAAATTTGGAGAGTAGTCTCCTTCTGCAACCTGGATCGCAGCGCCTGCCAACTGACGCAAGGGTCTTGTCAGTTTTCGCGAGAGAAGATAGATGACCGTCCAGCCCCCAAAAGCGATTCCTGCGATGACGAGAGCAAGGATCTCATAGGTCTCCTTCATTTTCGCCATGTTATCCGTTGGAGGTGCACTCAGGTACAGCGCTCCCATGACAGTGCCGTCTTTCCATAAAGGCACACCTACCCTTAACCAGGTAACACCATTTACCCAAATTTTTTCGCGTACGCTTTTTCCCTCTAACACTAGCTTCTGATTGGAGGATGGCTTCATAATGTCAACGGGTACTGTCGTGTCCACACCAAAAGAGTCAAGGACGGCACCGTTGTTATTGATAATTTGCATGTAATCACGTTCAATGGGGCGGGCAATCTCCAGCGGTTTCATCGCAATTGTCGGTGTACGGGTGACGGTGGTTGCTGCGGGCGAGGCTGGGAAACCTTTGATGGCCGTCTCCACTAATTTGATTCGTTGCAGCTGGATTACATGTTTTGCTCTGACATAAGAATCTCCCAACTGTTCGGCTCTCGCCTGCAGCACTTGAAAGCTTTGCTGCTCGGTATTCACTTTCATCCAAAACCCAGCGAGCAGCCCAAGCACGACAAGCGTACCGAGGAGAATCAGGGCGTAGCGCCACGTCCAAAAACGCAGCAGCGGGATTGCTTTTTCACGCTGGGGGTTATTTGACATGCAGCATGTACCCCGTTCCCCGGATGGTTTGGATTTCTCCCTCACTCGTTGGCCAGTCCTGTAAGCTTTGGCGGATTCGTTTGATCGAGGCGTCTACTGCACGATCTCCGCCATCGTAATCGATCCCCCAAACCTGATCGAGCAGTTGCAAGCGGGAAAAACACTGATTCGGGTGTCTCACCAAGAAGGCGAGCAAGTTCCAATCACGCGGGGTCAATACAATCTGCTGGTCATAAAGAGCCACAGTACGGGCAGTATAATCAACAATCAAGCGTCCTAATCGAACTACTTCGCTATCTTCCAGATAGGCAGAACGACGTAGCACAGCATGTACACGAGCCACTACTTCATCCGGATCAAACGGCTTGGAGATGTAGTCATCCGCTCCTCGCTGCAATCCTTCCAGGCGGTCTGGCACACTTCCGCGGGCAGTCAGAATGATAATGGGACAGCTTCCGTATTTGCGGATCTGCTGAAGGATGTCCAGTCCATCATTATCAGGTAGCATTAAATCCAGAAGCACTAAATCGGGTCTACATTTTAAAAATACGTCCAGTACATTCCCTTCTCCCACATCCCATGTCACAGCAAATTGGGCTTGTTCCAAATACGCTTGAAGCATCTCGGCAATAGGTGTTTCATCCTCAATCAAGAGTATTCGTTTCACTATGTAACAACCTTTCTCTCCCGTTCTCTGATCCCAAAAGCTATCATACTAAAAGGATCTGCAAGAATTGCTGCCAAAGATTCCATGATACGAGAAATCAGCTAAGGCTCTATTCTAAAGGATCAATGTGACCAATCAATGACAGGATGAAAAGCTGTTGCCGGGTAATGGTTCACGTGTTCAACTTACAGGAAATCGAGCATCATACCGCCGAGTACACCGCTCAGAACGACTGACCAAGGAGGCATTTTCCATACCTGCAGCAATACAAACAGTAGGATCGCCAAAATGAAGTCGGCTGGTTTCAATATGGCTGACGTCCATACAGGATCATACAGCGCTGCTAGCAGGATTCCTACCACTGCTGTGTTTACTCCTGCGAGGGCAGCTTGAAGGTTTTTGCTTTTACGTAGCTGGTTCCAGAACGGGAGCGAACCAACCACGAGAAGAAATGCGGGCAGGAAGATGGCGACAGTCGCTAGAATAGCACCGGGAATTCCCCCTGCCAACGCGCCGAGATAACTCGCAAAGGTAAACAAGGGCCCGGGAACAGCTTGTGTAGCCCCATAACCTGCAAGAAAATCCTCCGGACGGACCCAGCCGGCCGCTACAATTTCGTGTTCCAGAAGCGGGAGTACGACATGTCCGCCGCCAAAGACCAGAGAGCCTGCCCGGTAAAAGCTGTCTGCAAGCCCCAGCCATTCCGACTCCCCCCACTGCCTGAGCAAAGGAAGCGCGAATAGAAGGGCGAAAAAGAAGAGCAGACAAACTACAGCCAAGGAACGGCTGATCGGGATATGTACATCTGGCACTGGATCGATTGGTTTTTTCCTGAATAAGTAGACGCCAACAAGTCCGGATACGAGAATCAGAAGTACTTGACTGTATGCATACTGCCAAGACAAGGCGACAGCAGTAGTGAGTACGGCAATGGTCACGCGCTCCCGATCGGGTGTTAGTTTTTGCCCCATTCCCCAAATGGCATGAGCGACAATGGCTACGGCTACGATTTTTAAACCGTGGATCCACCCCGTATCAGAGAGACCGTAAGATTGCAACAGAAGGGCAAACACGACCAAAGCAATAACAGATGGTAGTGTGAAGCCCAGCCAAGCTACGAATCCGCCAAGCAACCCGGCACGAATAATGCCGATTCCGATTCCGACCTGACTGCTAGCCGGACCGGGAAGGAATTGACAGAGCGCGACCAGTTCTGCGTAGCTTTTTTCATCAAGCCATTTTCGCCGACGGATGTATTCATGATGAAAATAACCAAGATGGGCAATGGGACCACCAAAGGAAGTGAGGCCCAATTTCATAGAAACGCTCAGTACCTCTGCAAGTGAAGCCCATTTCCCTTTTTCAGATGTACGAGAGGATTCAGTGGCATTCATGTCTTTGTTTGCTCCTTAAAGTTGTGTTGTTTAGGAGAGATGTACTCTTCACCAGAATGATTCAAGGCTCTCTAAAAAAGCTCCTGTAGGTATGAGAAGAATTTACAAATAAAAAATCAGAATTTCTATTGCAATGAATTAAAATATGTGCTAGATTAAAAGTCCAAGAGGTTACGGGCCTATAGCTCAGTTGGTTAGAGCGCACGCCTGATAAGCGTGAGGTCGGCTGTTCGAGTCAGCCTAGGCCCACCATATAGCTTTCGTCGATGGGATCTCCGAAAAGGAATTCGGAAGTACCCGCGATGCGCAAGTGTCCCTTTTTGGGTTCATGGGGCTGTAGCTCAGTTGGGAGAGCGCCTGCCTTGCAAGCAGGAGGTCATCGGTTCGATCCCGTTCAGCTCCACCATGATACATAAATTGTTCCTCGGTAGCTCAGTTGGTAGAGCAATCGGCTGTTAACCGATCGGTCGGCGGTTCGAGTCCGTCCCGAGGAGCCATATTCAAGGCCCGTTGGTGAAGCGGTTTAACACAGCAGCCTTTCACGCTGTCATACAGGGGTTCGAATCCCCTACGGGTCACCATATGTTTACCCCCTGACAGTTGTTGGGGCCCCCGCAAAGTACTCGGAATATGTTTCAGAGCATAAACGTCACTTTGTGGGGATGCGGAGGCTTAGCTCAGCTGGGAGAGCATCTGCCTTACAAGCAGAGGGTCGGCGGTTCGATCCCGTCAGCCTCCACCATCTATCTGG
Organism: Brevibacillus sp.; assembly: GCA_035645495.1. Classification (GTDB taxonomy): domain Bacteria; phylum Bacillota; class Bacilli; order Brevibacillales; family Brevibacillaceae; genus Brevibacillus. The sequence continues at coordinate 15,009 of DASQMM010000571.1, forward strand.
AGCTGTGGTGAAGTTGGAGTTCACGCCGGTCTGTCACACCGGAGGTCGCGGGTTCGAGTCCCGTCAGCTCCGCCATTCTTTTCATAAATGGCGATGAAAAAGTGAATTGGCTCGGTAGCTCAGTCGGTAGAGCAGAGGACTGAAAATCCTCGTGTCGGCGGTTCGATTCCGTCCCGAGCCACCATTAATTGAATAACTTGAAATGCGCCGGTGTAGCTCAATTGGTAGAGCACCTGACTTGTAATCAGGGGGTTGTGGGTTCAAGTCCTATCGCCGGCACCATCTTTTCTAGATTGTTTTTTTGCTAGAAAGATGCTATAATATCTTTACACTTTTTATGCCGGTGTGGCGGAATGGCAGACGCGCGCGACTCAAAATCGTGAGGGAAACCGTGGGGGTTCAAGTCCCTTCACCGGCACCATACTTACATACCTGACAAGCTGGTCCATACCCGTCCACATGCGGGTGTAGTTCAATGGTAGAACTCCAGCTTCCCAAGCTGGCGGCGTGGGTTCGATTCCCATCACCCGCTCCATAGAAAAACCCTTGAGAAATCAAGGGTTTTTTGTTATTTTTAAACGTTTTACGTAAGCTAGTTTTTTCCTATTGATAGCATAACGCACAATGTAAAACTGAGCATAAAAAAGTCCCCCTAAAAAGGGGGATCTTGAGTTACTTAGAATGTGAGAGGGCTACATCAAAGGCATCGAGTATTTCAAGGAAATGGGAGGCTTCCCTAAAGACGTGGTCAGCAAGTAATG
>DASQMM010000572.1:0-6645 GCA_035645495.1 Brevibacillus sp.
TCGCATTTTCTCGATCCATTACGGAAACGACTACATATGAGTACGATCCCCTCCTGCCTGGACGTGTCGTGTTTGAAAACGGCCAATTCGTGCAGGTCCCCCCCTTTGCCAGACCTCGTGAAATCCAACTGCCCGAACCATTCGGAAAAACGATCCAATACATTATCCCTCATTCCGAAACTAAGACACTGGCCAAAGCCCTCGCACATAAAAACATCCAGCTCATCGAGGTTCGCGGTACCTGGCCAGCCAAAAACATGCAACTGGTTCGCGCCCTCTATGACTGGGGCTTCATGCGCAATGACAAAATTACCGTCAATGACAAGGAAATCGGCATACTTGATTGCATCAGCGAATATTTGTTTCACTCTACAGAAGGCCAAGAAACAGCGCTGTACGGTTATTCCCTGCATGTCGAGGTAATCGGTGAAAAAAATGGCCGCCGCGTCCAGCACATCCTCTACCATACTCATCCTGCTTCGGACGGATCGGTAGAAGGCTGGGAAAAACTGCGGGCATATACCCGCAACGTCGGAATCCCGATGGCAATCGCCACCGAAATGATCGCCAAAGGCATGGTCAAAAAGACCGGTGTCCTCATCCCAGAAGAAGCGTTCGAGCCGGCTGAAATTTTTGCGGAGTTGGAGAAACGCGGCATTTTCATGCACGAGGAAATCACCCAATTGGATGAGTCCGTTCAGACGGCGCTGTAGGAAACAACGAAATCCATACCAAAGCAGGTACCGTGTCTCCATGATCGGTACCTGCTTTTTTGCCCGAAGGCTAGCTTAGCTTGATGATGACCACACCTGCGAGGATCATCCCAATGGACACCCATTTGACCACCCCCACCTTCTCTTTAAGCCAGATGACCCCGATCAGTGTGGCAAAAACAATGCTGATTTCCCGTACAGACGCCACATACGTAACAGGGGTCGTCTCCATCGCATAAACCGCAAGAGAATTTGAGGCGAACACAAAAAGTCCTCCCGCCAGCGTATGCCATGGATACTTTTTCATCAAAGCAAAATAGGAAACGTTTATTTTCTCCCTGCGGTCAATCAGCCATTTTCCTGCGAACATGCCGATTAATACCACGTATTTAAACAGCAGACCCGACATCATCGCCGCCCCCATGCCATCGATCACACTGCTGCTAGCGGAAAAGCTGCCCGCCAAAAATACCCACTTCATATTTTTCCAGTCTTGTACAATGTGGCGAAACTCCTTTATAGACAAGGACTTCAAATTCATACAGACAACTCCGACAACAATGATCAAAATACCCACCAGACCCGTCCAGGCGATCGCTGTGCCGATCAACAAGGTACTTAAAATCGTAGTTACGATCGGTGCCGTCCCTCGCAAAATGGGATAGGCATAACTCAGATTGTTGGTTTGATAGGCTTTGCCCAAAGCAACAAAATACAATATCTCTGTACAGGTACTAAACAACATCCATTTCACCGCACCAGGTGGAAACACGGAAGTCTGCCACAAGTAAACCGCCATGGGAAAATATAGAATGATGGAAGCTCCCAGGATGAGTGTAAAAAAAGCTTCACGCTCCTCAACCCGCTTGGACAATGCATTCCAAACGGCATGGCAGATGGCTGCAAATAATAGGATCAGCAAAATCGTCGTGGACATTTTTCTCCCAGCCCTCTTTTTGAAATGGCAAAAGGTGCAGTCTCCACAGACTACACCCGCTCACTCTACCTACTCTTCTTGCGGCACTTCATAGGAGTCCACGATTCCAACAATGACGGCATCAATCGGGACCATCTTATTCTGAAAAACGATCCGTGCCGGGGTACCACCGGAAACGATGACTTTTTCTCCGTAGCCCGCTCCGATGCGGTCTGCTGCAATCACGGTTTGTCCGCCCTCATTTCCTTGCCAATCGATGGGCTGGACAACCAATAGCTTCAGATTTTCCATCCCTTCTTCCTTCTGTGTGGACCAGACACTGCCGATCACCTTCCCCAAAAACATGGCCCTCCTCCTCTACCGTACGTAATGGACAGTGATCCCTTTTTCTCTGAGCAGATCCTTGGCCAACGGAGAGACGATGGTGCCCTCTCTCAGGACAAGTCTATCATCTGGAAAATCGGTTTGCGTGGCTACCCAGTCAGCCGTCAGGAGCCTGGTCGTATGAACTTCCTGGTGTCCTGTCTCTACCGCCAGCTTCCCTGCCCGGCTTTTTCGAATGACGGCATCTGCAAGCCCTTTTTGCGGATAAAATTCTACGCCCAATTCCCTCATCGTATTTACATGCTGCAAAAACAGCTTTTGATAGGGAGCGGGCAAAGTCAAGGTTTTCAAGCTGCGGCGATCTGCTCGCTTGAGTCCTGGCACATCTTCGCCAATCAAAACAGGTTTACCCAAGACAAGCGCAGCGAAGATGATCTCCGCCTTGATGGTTCCCTTCAGCCCGGCAGCCACCCGCGCGGCATTGTCCAGATCGATTTCCGGGATTATCACACCATCGTACTCTTTCGGCACCTCCAGCGGAATCGGCGCATACTCGTCAACCGCGATGATTTTGCCAGCACCGCCGCATTCGATCCGATGCATGCCCAGCCAGGAAGAGGTTTCTCCGTCAAGAAACAGGATGTCATGGCAGATCCCGTGATTGTGCAAGGCGATAAACTGGTCGTCAAACGGCTCATGGGCCTTGCTGTCGCAAAATACGTACAGCCATCTGGGCTTCTGCTCCTGCGAATTTTCCGGCTTCATCGATTGCAGGATCTCTCGCGTAATGGACTCGATCATTTGGCGGATGTCCATATTATCACCTCCCTGCTTCGGAGAAGAGCTTCCCATTTTTTCCTAGCAAACGCACCTGGTCCCCTGTTTTCAGATTGGCCGCATTGGCTTCATCCAGATCGATGTGAAAATCGAGCGTATACCGAGGACTTACCCTTACCGTCACATCAGAGAAAATAAGGGCTCGCTCTCCGGTCATTTGCAAAATCAGACTGTCGCCATCTCTGACCTGAAAATAGCTAGCATCTGAATCCGACATATGCACATGACATTTGGCGACAATCACACCCGAATCCAACACGATGCATCCGGCAGGACCAATCAAAGTGATGCCTGGTGTCCCTTCAAGGTCCCCTGACGCTCTAATCGGCGGATGAATACCAAGCTGAAAACCGTCCGTCCTGGAGATTTCCACTTGGCTTGCTTCTCTGGTCGGCCCTAGAATACGTACTCCTCGCATCAGTCCTTTTGGCCCCAAAATCGTCAGTGTTTCCTCAGCGGCGAACTGCCCTGGCTGGGAGAGAGGTCGCATAGGGCATAGGCTATACCCTTCACCAAACAGCTTTTCCACGGCTTCGGGCGACAAGTGAATGTGACGGTTGGATACTCCTACCGGGATGGTCTTCGCCATTATCTCCACTTTGATCCCCCTTCCCTTTAAAAAATCGCTTGCAGCCGGAGTGAATCGATCGTCTGCTCGGACCACAAAGGGATTGGGGATCCCTGTTCGCCACATGGCCCGAAGTGTTGTTTCCGTAAAGAGTGCCATAGGCTACATGTTTACCCTTCCAACTTCGGAAGGATGGACTCGATATCAGAATGAGGACGCGGAATCACGTGCACTGACTTCAGTTCCCCTACTTTTTGAGCAGCTTCCGCTCCTGCATCCGTCGATGCCTTTACTGCTCCCACATCTCCACGTACCATGACGGTCACGAGGCCGCCGCCTACGTGGACTTTGCCGATCAGTTTGACATTCGCCGCTTTCACCATGGCGTCGGCCGCTTCCACCGCTCCGACCAACCCTTTGGTTTCGACCATACCCAATGCTGCCATTTCTCCTGCCATCCCTTACGCCCCCTTACCGATTGGAAGACTGCAATTCCAGTAGAACGCTTTTAATGATGTCCGCGATTTCCTCTCTGCTGATCGCTTGTGCAGAAGGAGCAGCTGCGACAGCAGGAGTCACGCGGTCCGCCCCATCCAGCTTCATTTCACGCAGACCAAAGGCCACTCGCTTAATATTGAACAGGTGCTGCGGACCAATGTTATCCGATGACACATTGTTGCCTAGAGAGCCACAGCCCAGTGTAAGGGAAGGAAGAATTCCCGTAGTGGCTCCAATCCCGCCGAAGGTAGTCCCGGTGTTTACCACAATTCGAGAAGCCGGTTTATCCAGTACAAAGGCTTCGATTGCCTGCGTATCCTGGCAATGAATGCCCAAGGTATGCCCCAGTCCACCTAACGCCAACAGTCTTTGGCAGATTGAGCTCGCTTCCTGGCTGTCTGCTGCGGTATACAGAGTCAGGATTGGCGCCAGTTTTTCGATGGAGTACGGATGTTCTTTGCCGATTCCCGTCTCTTCCGCCATCAGGAGCTTTGCATCCTCCGGAACCAGAATCCCAGCCAGCTCTGCTATTGCTTGCGGCGATTTCCCCACGATTGCTGCATTGAGTCCCCCGTCCTTCATGATGATGGCGGCTACCCGCTTGGTCTCGTGATCGTCTAGAAAATACGCTCCTTGTCGCTTTAGCTCCGCCACGACCTTGCGTTTTATGGCCTTGTCGACAACCAGCGACTGTTCGGAAGCGCAAATCGTACCGTAGTCGAAGGTTTTGCTTTGCATGATTTGCCGGATTGCCGCAGGAATATCAGCACTGGCGTGGATATAGACAGGCACATTGCCAGGCCCCACTCCATAAGCAGGCTTGCCGGAGCTATAGGCTGCCTTGACCATTGCCATCCCGCCTATAGCGAGAATGACATCCGTGCAGGCGTGCCGCATGAGTTCCTGGGACGCTGCCATGGTCGGCTGCGTGATGCAGGAAATGAGCCCGGCCGGGGCACCTGCCCGTTCGGCCGCTTCCTGCATGAGCCTAGCCGCTTCTTTCGTACACTTCGCCGCTTGCGGATGCGGGCTGAAGACGATCGCATTCCCTGCTTTCACGCTGATCAACGCCTTGTATATCACAGTTGAGGTAGGGTTCGTCGAAGGGACGATGCCTGCGATCACGCCGACAGGCTGCGCGATTTCCCATACCCGCTTCTGCTCGTCACGATGGATAATCCCTATCGTCTTCATTTCTTTTATCGCCTGATAGACTTCGTTGGCAGCAAACAGATTTTTTACTGTTTTGTCCGCCACTCTGCCATAGCCTGTTTCATCAACGGCTAATGCTGCCAGGCGACCCGCCTCTATTTTTGCGGTCTCCGCCATGCTTTGCACGATTTGGTCAATTTGACTTTGAGACTTGTGGAGTAATTGTTGTTGCGCTTCTTTTGCAGCGAGCAAATACTGCCGGACTTCCTGGACCGATTGCAAATCTACGTCTAGCTTCACGATATACCGTCACCTCTTTTCAGCCGTTTACGGATCGTCCGTCGTTGTCTGGCAGATTACCCTACACTTGCTCCAGCTTCGGCAAAATCAGCTCAATATCAGAATGAGGACGTGGAATCACATGGACGGATACCAGTTCTCCCACTTTTTCCGCTGCAGCAGCACCCGAGTCTGTCGATGCCTTGACCGCCCCGACATCACCCCGTACCATCACAGTCACCAGCCCCCCGCCTACATGCACTTTACCGACCAGCTTTACATTAGCGGCCTTTACCATTGCATCGGCTGCTTCAACAGCGCCGATCAATCCTTTTGTTTCCACCATACCCAATGCATCTCCCATGACTATTCCTCCTTGGCATTTTTCTGCTTGTCAGCAGACGGTTTCTCTGCTGCTTTTCCTGTACTCTTCGGCGCTTGCTTGGTCTTCTCTTTCTCCAATTGTTGCAGGACCATTTGCATCACACTTCGGTCAGGACGCGGGATGACCCGGGAGTGACGGAGCTGCCCTACTCTTCTTGCTTCCGCTTCTCCTACCGTTACGGCTGCTGAAACAGAGGCAACGTCTCCCACGATATAAATGGTGACAATTCCAGCATCCGCCCCCTGGTAAGTGACACAGCGGACATCTGCTGCCTTTGCTGCCGCATCTGTAGCTGCGACAAGGGCGGGAAAACCCACGGTTTCAATCATTCCCAAGGCATAGCCGTTTTCGAGCATCTGGATTTCACCCTTCCCTTCGCATGCGCGTTCAAAAATGGTTACATACAAGATCAATTTCAGGAAAACAAACCATATTTGTATTTTTTTCGTTGAAATTGGTTGGTTTTATCTCCAAAAAACAGGAGAGTATTTCCCCATACCCTCTCGCCTTACTCCGCTACAATCCAATTGACTCCTTTTGCCTCCAACTCGTCCTTCCACTCTTTCGGTGCTGCCACATCACTGATTACCGTATCCACCTTTTTGAGATCAGCCACCTTGTAGAAGGTACTGACGCCAATCTTGGAGTGATCCGCAAGCACGATATTCTCCTTGGAATTCTCGATGAATCGCTTGCCAAGTATGGCTTTATCACAATCGTAGCTGGAGATCCCATGCTGAGCCATAATTCCATCAATCGAGATAAATGCCTTGTCTACGAAAAAGCTTTGCATCATTTGCTCCGCCAGTGTACCCACCGTACGAAAATGCTTCGATTGAACTTTCCCTCCGATAAAGTAGATCTCTCCGGTAAATAGCTCTTTATTGACGTAATCCATCAAAATGTTGAGAGCTGGTACCGAAATCGTAATGATCTTTAAATTCTTTCTGTT
>DASQMM010000573.1:0-3811 GCA_035645495.1 Brevibacillus sp.
GATTCTGTTTTTCCCAATACATCGGCAACCTGACTGATTTTAAGCCCGGCGTAATAGCGCAAGAGAAGGACATCTTTTTGACTGCAGGATAACAAGTCGATCCGTTCACGCAGACAGCTCATCTCCTCGCTCGTCAAAACCTGCTGTTCCGGTTGCCAGGTCTCATCTGCTTCAACATCCAGCCAATCCTCCAGATCGACAGGAATGTCCCTTTTTTTGCGAAGATAATCGATGTACGTGTTGTGAGCGATGCGAAAAATCCAGGAGGCAAACGGATACGTCCGGCTGTATTGCCCGAACTTTTCCCACGCTTTCATAAAGACGACCGTCGTCAGATCATCAGCATCCCATGGATTTCGGACACGGGAAAGCAGATAGTGATTGATCCGGCTGAAAAACGCATCGTACAGTTCACAAAATGAACGGGCTTCGTAATAATCCGAGACCAAACTAGCGGTTGCCGATGGGCGGGCAGTAGATTGTATTGCAGGACCCATCATGGTTTCTTCCAACTCCCAAATTTCTTGTCGCCAAGCATGAGAAATCTCCCATTTCTACTATAACTTGGTTCTACGAACGAGAGCAGAAAAAGTAACAAGATTTTACAAAAAATAATCAATCTTTATTTTTTCAGTGCCTTATCCAGTTCTGCGATGATGTCTTCTGCCGCTTCAATTCCTACTGACAGACGGACCAATCCCATCGTAATCCCCGTCGCTTGACGCTGTTCCTCGGAAAACGCCCTATGGGAGGTCGTCACTGGATGGGAGACAGAGGTTTCGACTCCGGCCAGTGAAGGGGCAAACGGAATCCAATCCAGGTTGCGGTAAAAGGAATAGATCTTGCTCTCATCCCGCAGGCAGAAAGAAACCATCGCCCCTTGTTTGTTTCGTGTAAAGAAACGGGTGTCTGCCTCGCTCGGGTAATAAACGGTAGACACGGCTGGATGCTCCTTTAAAAAAGCGGCTACCTGACTTGCATTGTCGCATTGCCGCTCCATGCGCAGAGCCAGTGTTTTGAGGCCGCGAGCAGTCAGCCAAGCCTCAAACGGGCTGAGGGATGCGCCGTAATTGACGACGATTTCTCTGGCCCTGCTGACGAGGTCTTTTCTGCCGACAAGCACACCGGATGTAACGTCGCTATGACCCCCGATGTATTTGGTGGCGCTATGCACCACGAGATCCGAACCGAGTGCAAAGGGCTGGACAAGATACGGCGTCGCAAAAGTATTATCCACCATGACCGTCAAGCCGAATTGTTTGGCCTGTTTGATCCAAAACGGCATATCCACGACGCGCAACAGTGGATTCGTGATGGTTTCCAGGAAAAACATCCTCGTGTTGGGACGAATATAAGGTTCAAGCGATGTCAGCTCGTTCAGGTTGATGCATTCCAGCTCGATTCCCATGCGGGAGAGCTCCTTGCTCATCAAAGCGTAAGTCCCCCCGTAAATTTCATGGGATGCCAGCATATGGTCGCCTGGGTTCAGCACCGCCAGAAGTCCCGCCATGATTGCTCCCATACCGGATGCTGCACTTACTCCTTCTTCTGCTGCCTCAAGCTTTGCTATCGCATCAGCCAACTCGGTTGGATTGGGATTGCCATTGCGCGTATACAAATACTCGCCCTCGCCGTCATAATACTGTTCAACTTCCTCCAGTCCGTTGAAAGCAAAAACAGAGGTTTGGTAGATCGGAGTCGTTTTGCTTTGGGCATGTCGTAATGGCTGATGTCCGATATGTACCGTTTTTGTCTCGAATCTTTCATTCATGGCTTACACCCCTGTCACTTTTCCTTACATCATATCACGAAATCAAAACAGGAAAATAGATGATTGGCATTTTTAAAACAGATTTGCTATAATTCAAAACCGTAGCTCCCTCATAGCAAAAAGGCAAAAGGAAGGTGCATGAGATGAAAAGACTGTTTCCTGCTATTCTCGCATGTGTGACGGCGATCGCCCTGGTAACAGGCTGCTCCAGCAGCAGTGATGAGGGCCAACCTACTCCGCCACCTGCTCCGATTGCGAAGGAACCCGTGTCCAAGGAGCCGGCACAGCCGCCAGGACCGACAGGTGAGAAGAAGTATGACAAAGCGCCAGAAATGCAAATTGACAAAAATAAAGACTACCAAGCAACGATTTCGACTAGCATGGGGGACTTTACCATCGACCTGTTTGAAAAGGACGCTCCCATCGCAGTCAATAACTTTGTTTTTCTGGCGAAAGACAAGTTCTACGACAACCTGACGTTCCACCGCATTCTGAAGGACTTCATGATCCAGACAGGAGATCCCCTTGGAACAGGGATCGGCGGTCCGGGGTACAACTTCGAGGATGAACTGAAAAATGGCCACAAGTACGAAGTCGGTGTTGTCGCCATGGCGAATGCCGGCGCCAACACCAACGGCAGCCAGTTTTTCATCGGTTCTGGCAAGGATGTAGAAGGACTCGAGTTCTCACCTAACTACACAATCTTTGGAAAAGTAATTGAAGGCCTTGATGTCGTCCAAAAAATCGCAGCTGTTCCCGTAAAACCGAACTCGCAAGGCGAGAAAAGTGTTCCGGAACAACCTGTTACAATCAAGACTATCACCATTATTGAGAAATAAGGATTGCCCAAGAGAAACACCACTCACCTGTGGTGTTTCTCTTTTTTTTAAAATAAGGATGTTTCTTACTAGTAAATAGTTCTTTGGAACCAATTCCCTCTTGCGCCGATTCTTATTTACCACTACACTAGCCAATGACCCGATTCGCTTCCGCATGCATAAGCAAAAAGCGAAAAGGAGTGGTTCCTAGATGTTTCCACGTGAGGCGCAGATGCGCTTTTTCTTCTATATCAACAGTATTGGTTTATTGCTATTATTCCTGTTTGTCACACCGACAAGTGCACAAGCACCAAAAGCCTTGTCTCTGTCAGGACCTAGTTATCCAAACATGGATTCTTTGAAATCATCCAAAACCAATTCTACGACCCTTCACGCTTCCAAAGCAGAGCGAAAAGCTGTCCAGGTCAGCCGCGGAGATTCCCGTACACGTACGGTCAATCCACATCGGCATGGCAGGATTTCGGAGCGTGAAATGGAACTGCTTGCCCGGTTGGTCTATGCGGAAGGCCGGGGAGAACCGTACGAGGGACAAGTGGCAATTGCCGCTGTTGTACTGAATCGGGTATCGTCCCCTCAATTTCCTGACACGATTCAGGAGGTTATTTTCGCTCCCCGTGCATTCTCTCCCGTACGAGGCGGAAAATTGCCCTTCAAAGCGAATGAGAGTACACGAAAAGCTGCGCGTGAGGCAGCAGCAGGTGCAGACCCTACCAATGGCTCTTTGTATTTCTTCAATCCGAATACTGCCACATCGGATTGGATTTGGTCTCGCACCCAAACGGTGAGAATCTCCAACCATATATTTGCTAAATAAATTTAACAATACTTTATTTTATTTTAATGCATGTTTTACTTTTCTCTGCTAAGATTTCACCATAAGCTCTTTTTCAACGCATTGAGAAAACGTTTGATGTCAGGTTCGACCAACATGAATCATTACCGTATGCATGAGTAGATGCTCGCATTCTGTGTATGCATACGGTGATGAGGTCTCGATTGGCATTGGTTTTGGGTGAGAGCAAAACCAGTGTCATCGCATCAGATTTTTTCTCAATCGCCCCCAATTGACTCTGGCCTTCCTTCCTGGAAGGCCACTTTTTTTATGCCGCAAACAGCAATCACGACACCCCGCCATCGACGGAGCGGATTGGTATGCGTCGCCTTTTCCCTTGTCTTTTGCTACAATATAAGCTGTGGAAGG
>DASQMM010000574.1:0-4912 GCA_035645495.1 Brevibacillus sp.
GACGGATGGCCGGGGAGCTGGAGTTTCACCTCAGCCAATTTCTTCCGGATAAAACCAACTGGCGTAAAATGCTGAAAGGGGAAGTGCGGGAGGTCGACTTGATCTCTTTGCGCGACGAAGTGTACAGCCATTTCCCGGACGCTTTCAAGCCATTCCAATACCGTGAAGATGAATGGGTCGATATTACCTATCCAATCCTGGAGTCACTGGACAAGATCAGCTCCAAGACACTCGACAAGGAAGAAAGCATCGGGGGACGTCTCATTGGGGTGAAGGCCCAGTACCTAATCTTTGAAAATGGTGTCTTTCAAGCGAGAAAGCATGCGGGGTACCAGGTCCAGATTACGGTCAAATCTGGTTCGTAAAACCAAAACAGCAGTAAGTGTACAGCGAGAAGACGGCAGCCTGGAGATTTGGGGCTGTCTTTCCTTATAAAATGACAGAGGTGATGCGATCATGGCGATTAAAGCATATCTGTACAACAAATGCGATACATGCCGCAAAGCGAAGAAGTGGATGAGCGAGGAAGGAATCAGCTTTGAGGAGATTCCGATTGTAGAGGCTCCACCGACCAAGGAGGAGCTGCGCCGAATCTGGCAAGCGAGCGGGCTTGAGCTTCGCAAGTTTTTTAACGTGAGCGGAGTTCAATACAAAGAACTGGGGCTTAAAGACAAGCTGCCAACCATGTCAGAGGAAGAGATGCTGGATTTGCTCGCCTCCAATGGAAAGCTGATCAAGCGTCCTTTGATTACTGACGAACAAAAAGTAACCTTGGGCTTTAAACCAGAAGAACTGGAAAAAACCTGGGGAGGAAAATGAAATCATGCCCAGACCGTCGAAGCGACTGGAACAGTTGTCAGCCGCGATTTTTTCGGAGATGGCGAAGCGTAAACGGGAGGTAGCCCAAACCAGGAGGGTCTACGATCTGAGTATCGGCAGTCCGGACCAGCAGCCTGAGCCCATTCTGCTGGAAGCCCTTACGGCAGCGATAGAGAAGCCGGGGGCTTTTGGCTATGCACTCAGTGAAGGGACAGCGGCGTTTCGGACAGAGGTTGCGCACTGGTATCAATACCGTTTTGGCGTAGAGCTGAATCCGGATGGGGAGATCCATTCCCTGATGGGCTCCCAGGACGGGTTGGCCCACTTCGCTCTTGCTTGGACGGACCCAGGCGATCTGGTGCTGGTTCCCGACCCGGGATACCCGATCTATGCCGGCAGTGTCCATTTGGCTGGAGCAACTCCCTATTTTATGCCGCTAAAGGCGGAGCGCGGGTTTCTGCCGGATCTCGCCGCGATCCCGCAAGAGGTAGCCAAACGGGCAAAATTCATGATTCTCAACTATCCCAACAATCCTGTCTCGGCTGTAGCTACCGTCGCCTTCTTTGAAGAGGTGGTAGAGTTTGCCCGGAAGCATGACATCATCGTCGTGCATGATCTTGCCTATTCGGAAATGGCTTTCGATGGTTACAAGCCGCCGAGCTTTCTGCAGGCCCCCGGGGCCAAAGAGGTGGGGATCGAGTTCAATTCGTTCTCCAAAAGCTTCAATATGGCCGGCTGCCGAATCGCCTATGTCGTAGGGAATGCGGAGATCATCAAGCCGCTCGCCATCGTCAAGTCCAATGTCGACTACGGGGTTTTCTTGCCTGTACAGGAGATGGCGGTTGCGGCGATGAGGGAAGACCGGCTGTCCGGCGGTCAAAACAGCGTGAGTAGGCTGTATCAGGAGCGCCGCGATGTGTTACTGGCGGAGTTAGCGAAGGCGGGCTGGGAGATCGAACCGCCAAAAGCTACGATGTTTGTCTGGGCTCCCGTGCCGAAGGGCTGGACGTCACATGAATTTGCGTTGTCCTTGTTGGAGGAGACAGGAGTGGTCGTAATCCCGGGAAGCGCTTTTGGCACGGAAGGGGAAGGGTATGTGCGCATCGCGCTTGTCCAGGATCGAGAAGTATTGAGACAGGCAGCCGCATCCATCGCCCGCTCCGGTATTCTTCAGCGAAAAAAGGATGCATAGGTGCAGGTAATGCAGGAAACATTACCTTATGTGCTTGTTCCGAATGGACTGAAAATGAATAACAGGTTGAAATAATTCCTACATTGTATTGACTATAAAGTGATAGCAATGATATTATGTGATAGGTAAGCTAGTACACCACATTCCAAGGAGGTTTTTTACATATGGCACAACGTTTGGTTGGTCTCCCAGCACCAGATTTCAATCTGGAAACAGCACTCGGAAATGGTAAAGAATTCGGCAAAGTATCTCTGTCCGACTATCGCGGCAAATGGTTGGTACTGTTCTTCTATCCACTCGACTTTACCTTTGTTTGCCCAACTGAGATCATCGCAATGAGCGATGCGATCGAAGAGTTCAAAGATTTGGATGCAGAAGTTCTCGGTATCTCCGTAGACTCGATCCACTCCCACCGCGCTTGGATCAACACTCCTCGCGACCAAAACGGTCTGGGCGGCTTGAACTACCCACTGGCTGCAGACTTCCTGAAAACAACAGCTCGTGACTACGGCGTGCTGGATGAAGAAGCAGGCGTAGCTTTCCGCGGTCTGTTCATCATCGATCCAGAAGGCGTTCTGAAATACCAAGTAGTAACTGACCTGAACGTAGGCCGTTCCACTGACGAGACTCTGCGCGTACTGCAAGCTCTGCAATCCGGCGGTCTGTGCCCAGCTAACTGGCGTCCAGGACAAGCTCAACTGTCTGCGAAGTAATCTTATAACGTGCAGTCCTTCTTCTTTGAGGGGCTGCACGTTTTTTTATTGAGAAGATCGGATGCGCCTATCCCCCCTTGAAAAGCCCACAAAAGGTGGAAGGGAGACCTGGAAAAGCTGGTCGATGAAAAAGGGGAAAAGAGCGGAAGGCATTTGGGATCTTGACCCAGTCGGAACGGAAAAGGCGGAACACGATTTCAGCGGCCAACCCTGAATCACTTCCTGTTAACGGCTGCTTTTGGCCGCGGTTCCGCCTTTGGAGTGCAGACGTCCAGTGCTATCCCCCAGCAAAGATCCCAACCCGCCTGGAGCGTTTTCCCCTTTTTCATCCCTGCCACTACAGCTGGTGGACCACCCCTTCCAAAACATCGAGACAAGTAACTGGAAATATGGACAAAGAACAGGTATAGTCAGGTATAAGGAAAGTTTGTCCAGCCTTTTGAAAAGGAGATGTGTGAAGGATGCGTCTGCGTGAAGAATTGCCAGATTTTCCGGGTATCACAGAGTGGGTGAACGGGCAGGTCACAAAAGCGGATTTGCAAGGCAGTCCTGTGCTGGTCCACTTCTGGTCGGTTAGCTGCTACATGTGCAAGGAATCCTTGCCCAATATCAATGAGTGGCGGGACAAATACGCAGCCAATGGGCTGAAGGTGATTGGCGTCCACATGCCTCGCTCCGAGAAGGATACGGATATGGAAGCGATCAAGGCTGCTATTGCAGAGTACGAACTTACTCATCCGGTCGCCATCGACAATGAGATGAAGACCGTGGATGCTTTTCAAAATGAATACGTCCCAGCTTTTTATCTCTTCGACGAGAATCTGCAGCTTCGCCATTTCCAGGCAGGAGAAAAAGGCTTGAACCTGGTAAAAAAACGCCTGTTCCGAATTTTAGGCATTGAAGAGGAATCCTAGAGAAGGCGTCAAATATCTTTATGGAAGAATGGATTGTACCCGAATAGGAGGATACGTAAACGATGGAATTCCCAAAAAATCTGCGTTACAGCGAAGAGCACGAGTGGGTGCGAGTTGAAGGAAACAAGGCTTATATCGGCATTACAGCATTTGCACAATCAGAACTGGGTGACATCGTATTCGTCGAATTGCCTGAGGTTGGTTCGACGATTCAACAGGATGAGCCATTTGGAAGTGTCGAGTCCGTCAAAACCGTATCGGAGCTGTACGCGCCTTTGAGCGGCAAAGTCATCGAGGTAAACGGAGAGCTGGAAGATGCCCCTGAGCTGGTGAATTCCTCGCCGTACGAGAAAGCGTGGATGATCGTCGTGGAACTGGCGGACGAAGCCGAATTGGAAAAGCTGATGGATGCCGACAAATACGAAGCGATGGTAAAAGAATAGTGATGCAGAAGAAAGCTGGGGCGCAGTCCTCAGCTTTTTTTGTGACTCGAGAAAAATCTAACTAGTCAGAAAATGGTGGTCGTTTCCTCTCTCATCGAGTACAATAAATGTACATTTACTTTTACGATCAACTTTTGGCATCTTTTGCGGGTAGAGACTACTAGGTAATTTAGGCTACAATGACTAGTACAGACAGACTATCGTTCAAATATGAGATTTATCAGTTTGAGCGAAGAAGGAGGGAGACGAAATGAGTTTTTGTTGCGGCGCTGGAATGGTAGGGTCAATTGGGTCTGTCCGTCATCATAAAACGCTGGTGCACAATGTCCCCATCATGTTTTGTCCTGTATGTGACAGAATTGACGTTCATCCTGCTATTGAAGGGGAATACGAAATTTTAGTAGAATATGCACAGGGAGATAAAGCTCCTGAAGTGGACTTCACCGACTTCGTGAGTGTTGACAATACATCGGAGTTGTTTGAGAATTGTACCATGACGGACGAAGCAGCCAGCTTCTCTGACGTGTTGAAACAACAGATCGACATCTCGTTAGATCTGCTTGGCGTAGCCAAAGATCTGAAGGATGACGAGTGGCGAGAAGCGTTGATGATCCGTTTGAAGCGGTTAAGCGAGCGATTGAAGAACTACAACAAGAGAAAACAGATATCGCAGAAAAGCGCTTGATCGAAAGACCTGGGAGGCAGTGTGAATGTTTCATTTGAAAGGAGTTCATCACATCGCGTTAAATTGCAGTGATGTGGGGAGAACAGCTCGGTTTTTTCATGACATCCTGGAAGTTCCTATCCCGGAAGAAAGTATTGTAGAGGGAG
>DASQMM010000575.1:0-5376 GCA_035645495.1 Brevibacillus sp.
GTTATAATACCAATAGAGGCGATAACCATCGTCCGCAGCTTTCCCCAGCGGTCGAACATCATTCCTCCCAATACGCTTCCAACCAAAAAAGCCCCTTGGTTCAGCAGCAGCAAAAAGCCCGCCACCGTCAACGGCTTACCCAGATGGTCGTGTATATAGATCGTGACCAAAGGCCAGATACAAGCCATGCCAGTAGAAGAAATAACAGCAGCAATCGCCAGAAGACGAATGCTGCCCGGATAGGATTTCCATTTTTCTATCATTTTGAATGGTCCTCTCGTGTGAAATCTCCGCTCTTCCCGCCGGTTTTGCGCAAAAGTCCGGTCGATTCGATTACCATGGCTTTGTCCATCGCCTTGCACATATCGTACACCGTCAGGGCAGCCACACTCGCTGCTGTGAGTGCCTCCATCTCGACACCCGTTTTGCCGGTCGTCTTGACGGCAGCTTCGATCTCCAATGTCCGCTCATCCGCAAAAGAAAAGCGAATATCAATGCCAGTCAGCGGCAGCGGATGACACATCGGGATGATCTCCCAGGTTTTCTTGGCTGCCATGACTCCAGCGACTTGAGCGACCGCCAGCACATCCCCTTTGGCAACCCGCCCCTCGCGGATGCGTGCCAGCGTCTCTTTTTCCATCACCATGCGGCTGTACGCGACGGCTTCGCGCTTGGTGACATCCTTGTCGGAGACGTCGACCATTTTAGCCCGGTTTTGTTCATTAAAATGCGTCAATTGATCGTTCATGCAGCCCTCCCGTTAGACAACCTTTTTATTATCGTTCGCAAATGATTCCTACCTTCCTACCTTACTCCCGCGACGCAATAATTGCAATGAGGAAAGTGGTGGTGGGCAAGCAATCAAAACTATTCATTTCTCTTATATTTGCCAAACCCCACCTGATCTACCTCATGCACACCAAGATGGTGCAAGATGTAGATTCCGTCCTTTTCTCTCTGTATCGTCGCGAACTTGGCATTCATCCCGGGCCAGCCCTCTGTACCCTCTTCGGAGTAGGTGCCAGCCGCAAAAAGTTGCGCATTTTCCTTGCTGCTCCATAAAGTAACGGTACGCCCCTTGACCTCAGGCAGTTGGTTTAGGATGCGCAGTATGTAGAGCTTTTGCAGATCCGTATTGCGGGGTACTTCCTCGCGATTGATCGGCGAGTATACAACGGTTTTCTCCTCGTCGTCGGCTATGATCTCAAATGGAAAATCCTCATCTTCCCCATTCAGGACTTTCGAGACAAACCCTCGGTATTGTTGCAATTGCTTCTCGGTCTCCTCCAGCTCTTTTTGCAGGCCTTCCTGCTCTCCTACATTTGCCTTCACCTTCATGGACAACGCCGTGATCTGCTGCTGCAATTGCTGGTTCTCTTTTTCCGCATCGAGGGTTTTTTTGGCATTCTCGTCCTGGATCGAAGTCAGGCTGAACCACATGACCCCTGCTGCAGCCACACACCCTGCGAACAATCCGAGAAAAAATTGTTTCATATCTGATCCCCCTTAAAAAACGTCCCTTCGACTTTTTTCTTTCTATAGAGTATGACGTAACGAAGCGAAAGAAGGATACCTGCCTGTCCGCGCATTGGCATCTCCCACTAAGTATGGTATCTTCAAGCCATAGAGAATGGTGCTACTATCTACGGGAAGCGAGGAGTTACTTTGACGATTACGATCTTGTTGTTTGCCGGACTTGCCGAACGAGCCAACCAGCGAGAGATTCAGCTTACCCTGCCTGAACAGGCGACGGTGCGTGATTTGTTGCGGGCAGCAGCCGAACAGTATCCCGCCCTCTCTCCCTTGCTCGGCAGTTGTTTTGTCTCTCTCAATCACGAATATGCGGCACCCGATCATGTCATTCAAGCAAGTGATGAGATTGCCCTCCTGCCCCCTGTCAGCGGCGGAGAAGAACCCTTGTTTTCTATTACAACGGAGCCGCTCAGCGCAGACAAGCTGATCCGTCTGGTGAGCAATCCCCATGCTGGAGCGGTCCTCACCTTTGTCGGAACCGTGCGTGAATTTACACATGGACAACGTACGGTCTATCTTTCCTATGAAGCATATGCCCCCATGGCTGTCGAAAAAATGAAGCAGATCGCCGCCGAGATCGAGGAACGCTGGCCCGGTGCGCGGGTAGCGATGCAGCATCGCATCGGGGATCTGCAAATCGAAGAAATCGCCGTGATCGTCGCTGTTGCCACCCCGCATCGCAACGAATCCTTTGAAGCTGGCCGCTATGCCATCGAAAGGCTGAAGCAAATCGTCCCCATCTGGAAGAAAGAGATGTGGGAGGATGGCAGCGAGTGGAAAGGTCATCAGCAAGGTCCGTGGAACCCGCTGGCGACTTACGATAAAGGGGGGGAGTAACACGTGGACACGCGATATTCCCGTCAAATCCTGTTCGCCCCGATCGGACGGGCAGGCCAGGAAAAACTGCGTCAAAGCCGGGTGACCATCGTCGGGATGGGCGCGCTGGGGACCGTCTTGTCCAATCATATGGTGCGTGCCGGGGTAGGTTTTGTGCGACTGATCGACCGCGATTTTGTAGAGCCAAGCAATCTGCAACGGCAGATGCTGTACGACGAAGCAGACGCTGCCGACCATATGCCCAAGGCGATAGCGGCACATGCCAAGCTCTCCCGCATTAATTCCGAGGTTGCCATCGAGCCGATTGTCGCCGACCTGACCGCTTTCAATGCGGAACAGTGGCTGACAGACGTGGACCTCGTGCTGGATGCGACGGATAATTTTCAGGTTCGCTACCTTGTGAATGACGTCTGCGTCAAGCACGGGATTCCCTGGGTCTACGGCGGAGCAGTGAGCGCGACCGGAACCTTTACCACGATTCGTCCGGGCGTCACTCCATGCCTGCGCTGTCTGTTCCCGGAAGCACCCCGTCCAGGCGAAATGGCGACTTGTGATACGGCCGGCGTGATTGGCCCGATTATCCATATCATCGCTTCGTATCAAGCGACAGAGGCATTTAAAATCCTGATTGGAGCGGAAGAAGCCTTCAACCCCAATCTGGAGCATTTTGACATCTGGCACAACCATCATCAGCAGATCAAGGTCGCCCATGCGCGTCACGCGAATTGCCCTTGCTGCGGTCAACGGGAATATTCCTTTTTGAATCCAGACACCCTAGACGGACAGGCTGTATCACTATGCGGGCGAGATACCGTGCAGATTTCACCTCAGGGCAGCATGTCGCTCGATCTGGATGCACTTGCCGGGCGGCTCGAAGCATTGGGGCAGGTGGAGCGCAACAAGTTTTTGCTCCGCTTCCACGTCGCACCCCATACACTGGTCGTATTCCCGGACGGTCGGGTACTCGTGCAAGGAACGGATGACGTCAGCCAAGCCAGGACTCTCCACGCCAAGTATATTGGCGCGTAACAAGCCATTCATTTATCGGGGACACAAAACAGGGCGATCTCAGCCGTCGGATGTCGACGGCGAGATCGCCCTTCTTATTTTGATGCGCAAGCTATATCCAGTCATGGCTCCGCTCTTTTTGCGACCTCAGGCAGGGTAACGGTAAAAGTCGTTCCTTTACCCAACTCGCTTGACACGGCAATCGTGCCATGATGCAGATCGATGATTTTCTTCACGATCGAAAGCCCCAGGCCGCTTCCGCCTCCGGTGCGGGTTCGCGACTTGTCGGCCTTAAAGAATCGCTCGAATATACGCTCCTGATCCTCTTTGGCAATTCCGATGCCCGTATCGATAATGCGCACGATCACTTCTTGTTCTTGCCGATGCATCTGAATCCCCAGTCTCCCGCCTCTCGAGGAAAACTTGATGCTGTTGCTGATCAGGTTGTTCCAGACTTGGCTGAGCATCTCCTCATCGGCGACGATCTCCACCTTCTCCAAGGCAATATCCAGATCCAGGTCCTTTTCCAACCATTGCGGCTCACACGCCAGAATAATGCGGCGCAATTGCTGATCCAGGCTGTAGGCTTTGCGCTCGACGGGATGATGCGTTCCCTCCAGCGACGTCAGTTTGAGCAGATTGTCACTGATCTTGGACAGTCGTGCGCTCTCCGCCTCAATGATTTCGAGATAATGCAGCTGTTCCTCGCGAGTGAGATTGTCATTTTGCAATGCCCTGGCAAAGCCGCTGATCGAGGTCAAAGGAGACTGGATCTCATGGGAGACGTTCGAAATGAACTCTTGGCGCAATTTCTCCATTTCACCCAGCTGTTCTGCCATGTGGTTGATGCCCTCGACCAGTTCGCCCCAGTGACGGTCCATTTTCACATCGAGGTTGACGCTAAAATCCCCTTTGGCAATTCGGCGCAGCGCATCGATCAGCATGCGAAAGAGATCGAGATGACGTTTTGGAAACAGCCTGGAGACCAGAAACATCACCCCAAGAAAGATGAAAAATCCAAGAAAGCTATGGATCAATGCCAGGGAAAAGTCAGATGCCCCGGGCCATATTTGGGGATACAAAGCTGTGGTAATGCCATATGCCGCCGACCAGCAGCCAGCTAGCAGCACCAGAAAGGCAAGGATGCCGAGCAACCTGACAGCGAAGCGCCATCCCCGCCACGTTTTCATGGAGTCACCTCCAGACGATAGCCGAGACCGCGAACCGTTCGGATCAAAAAGCCGTAATCCTCGGTTGGGAATCGCTCACGCAACCGATTGATATGCACATCCACGGTGCGTTCATTTCCTTCAAAATCATACCCCCAGATTTGTTCAATCAGTTGCTCCCGAGAGAGCGTTTTTCCCGAATAGCTGGCCAGCATAAATAGCAGCTCAAATTCTTTGAGCGGGATCGACAACAGTTTGTCGTCCTTCGTGATTTCGAATGTTTGCCGATTTATTTGCAAGCTTCCCGCCTGCACAATATGGGAAGCAGCGATGCGGTACCGCTTCAGCAATGCCTTGACCCGGACCACCAGCTCTGCAGGCTCGAACGGTTTGACGAGATAATCGTCGGTGCCAAGCTCAAAGCCTTTGATTTTTTGCGTCGTCTCCCCCTTTGCCGTCAGCATCAGCAGTGGGATATC
The DNA here is from genome assembly GCA_035645495.1 of Brevibacillus sp. Lineage (GTDB taxonomy): Bacteria > Bacillota > Bacilli > Brevibacillales > Brevibacillaceae > Brevibacillus. The sequence goes on from DASQMM010000575.1 coordinate 5,027, forward strand.
GTAAATCTTGCGCAGTTCTCGGCACAGCTCCCAGCCATCCATGTTGGGCATCATGATGTCGAGGATCACCAGTTCCGCTGGCGTTTGTTCCATCTTGGCGAGAGCTTCCTGACCATCCGCCGCTTCCACGATGTCAAAACCTTCCCGCTGTAAAAAGACACGGAGAAGCTCGCGAATATACGGATCATCGTCAACCACCATGATTTTTGCCATCGGGTTACACTTCCTTTACACGCAGTTGTTGGGTAGCAAATTCACGGTACATCGCATGGCTCGAAAACAGTTCAGCGTGCACGCCTCTTCCGTTGTGGATGCTGATCAGATTCTTTTTATGGAAAAGGGAAAAATTA
>DASQMM010000576.1:0-2567 GCA_035645495.1 Brevibacillus sp.
TCTGGCTTCTGGGCGGGATCGTTCTTGGATTGCAATACCTGGGATAATCATGTTGATCCAGCTGTAGTGGTGGGGAGGAAAAAGGGGAAAACGCTCCAGGCGGGTTGGGATCTTTGCTTAGGGGCTCCAAATCATAGAAGAAAGTCGGCTTACGTACAGCCGACTTACCTGCTTTCTTCTTTGTCTGGGTATCGGCTCGCAATGAGTTTGCCGACCAGAAGGATAATACCGTAAAAAGCGGTGGCCAACAAAGATGTCGCAAGCCAAGTGTCCGTGCCTAGCACTAAATACAGCAAAGCATGAGCCACAAAGATCCCGAGCAGCCACCACCAGATGTTCATGCGGTTGAAAAAGGACGCAAAACCACGCATTCGACTGCACCTCCAGCTATCTCTATTTCTTGTTATAGCCGAAGGGAGGTCATTTTATCCCCCGCTAGCATGTTCCATTCAAGGGTATTCGACAGCAAAGCCTGCCCGCTCCAAAATCTCAGCCAGAACACCCAATGGTGTCCGGGCCACTTCTCCGTACTCCTTTTGCGTATGGAGATGCATCGCGTCAGGAAGATCTGCTGCCAGTTGCTTTCGCAATTTTATTCCACTTTCATCTTCATCCGTAAACAGGTAGACCTCATCCGCGTCTTCCGTCAAAAGAGCGAGCTGTTCGGCCTTTTCCGCACTGTAAGAGCCGTAGGTGCAATAAATCGTGACGGGTTCTGCGAGAACTTTGAGCAATCGCTCCCGGTCCGTTTTTCCCTCCACGATCAAGATGCAGTCTGCTGCCATCTGTATTTCCCCTTTTCGCCATAAACTCTTTCCTTCAGTATACTTGTTGTCCCTTCCTCAAGCACGCGATTGCGGGAAACATGTGGATGTGTACGCAAGCTCCGGAATTGGCATGGTAATAAGGAAGCCGATAAGTAAAGGAGATCTCCCACCATGGCCAAATGGAAAAGCGCAAAGAATCTAAATCAAAAAGGATTGGCAGTAACCGGTTTGACCAGCAGTACGGTAGCTGATGACACCCATACCGAAGACAATCAAGGAAACGCGAAGCAGCATCAAAATCAACAACAGCCTCGCCAATCATGATTTTACGCGTTGAAAAGAAGCCTGCACAGCAGTGCTTCTTTTCTTTACTTCGGGCACCGTTCCTGATACGCTAATAAAAAATATTTTTCTGAATATTGCCAAGAGACGGAGAGAAAATTGGTATGGAGCTATCTCTATGGAGAAATCGTTCATTTGTAAAGCTATGGTTTGCGCAGATGACCGCCAATATCGGCGATCAATTTTACAGCTTCGCTTTGCTTTGGTACCTGTTGCAAGCGACCAAATCCGGAACGGCGTTAAGTCTGCTCGTCATCCCGGAAATGGTAGCGGGTCTGCTCTTTTTTCTCGTCGGAGGGGTTCTTGCCGATCGCTACAATCCTCGTTTGCTCATGGTCGGATCAGATCTGGCCCGTATTCTCGTCGCAATCGCCGTAGGCATCATGGCGGCTCTGGGGATCGAGCAGTTTTCTTTTTTTCTGATGGCGCAGTTTTTGCTTGGACTGTTCTCCAGCTTGTTCCAACCTGCACGTACCGTCGCTCTCAAAGCAATTGTCCCTCTGGAACAGCTCAGTCGTGCCAACGCGATCCTGGACACGACATTTCGGACCATTCGTATTCTTGCTCCCATGAGTATCGGCTTGCTCTCTTCTCTTTTGCCCTTGTCTGCGCTTTTTTTCGTCAATGCCGGCAGCTACCTGCTCTCTGTCTTCTTCGTCTATTCCATAAGCGCAACTCTACAACCCATCCATGAAAACAGCGCTCCTGTCAAAATGACGCCTTCCCAGTACATCAAGGATATAGGTACAGGCATGACGGAGCTAAAGCACAACTATTTGCTCTTTATGATTCTTGTGTTCAGTAATGTAGGTTTTCTCGTTTGGATCGTGTGTTGGAATGTTGGCTTTCCTTTTTTGGCGGAAGGGATGGCACAAGGCGATGGCAGTCAGCTAGCTGTGCTGATTGGCAGCTACGGCATTGGCAATCTGTTCGGCAGTCTCTATATGGCAAGGGCCGTTTATCACCGTCACCTCTTGGTCATTTTGATCGGATGGGCGGTTCAGGCGGGCGGTTTTCTCTTTTTGGCACTCGGAACGGAGTACCACTGGCTTGCCTATCTTGCTGCTGCAGTCGCTGGTATTGGAGGACCATTAATCGGCATTCCTACGGTTACTGCGATCCAGACCAAAGCCTCCGCCAGCAACACAGGCAAAATATTTTCCATCAACATGCTCATGTTTACGTTCTTCAGCATGCTGTCCAGCATTTTAGGAGCGATCTGGCTGGGTAAATGGCCCGTCGAACAGCTATTTCTGGTCAGCGGACTTTTCCTTGTAAGTTTAGCTGCCATCGGATTTGCCTGGGAACGAAACATTGAAAAACACTCCCACCAACAGCAAACAGACCAATCCTCTTCTTAAAGGAGAATGGATTGGTTTTTTTTTTTCGGAAAAAGGAATTGCATTCCTCTTATCCATGTCATATAATCTGACGTATAGAAAATAAATGTTAGATAAT
>DASQMM010000577.1:0-1710 GCA_035645495.1 Brevibacillus sp.
TCCAAAAGCAACCCCTGACGACATCATCTTGGCGTAGGTTGCACCGCCCGAAGACAAGAGCTCAGCAGGCATGCCTGTGTGTTCTTCGTAGACGCGGGACAGCGTTTGCACGACCACATGATCGCTCGGGACGTAATGAGCGGAAGATGAACGCAGTTCTGCCAGCGTCAATCCCATTTCAGCCACTCGCTCTTTTAGCCGTTCGATCCGCTCCTCTTTAGATACGGTAGCGGGATAACGAATATTTAACCGAACATTTCCTCCCTCAGCCTGACTGTAGCGCAGGATGCCCGCGTTTACGGTCAGCTTGCCAGAGACCTCATCCTCACAGGCCAGCCTCAAGCGTTCAGCATAAAAATCCTCGTGCAGGATATCTGACAAAAGAGAAATATAAGAATACGCCGAACCTTCAAACGGGTATTGGCGCAGAAAACAAGCCAGGGTTGTCCCAGCATTCTTTCCGATCTGCGGCTCCATCCCGTGTGCATTAATTCCAAATAATGTAAGTTCCAGATTCCCATCTTCGCCGAGGACTGCTTCTCCCGTCGTGGATTTCTCAGCAACAAATACCGACCACTTCGCGAGCATCTCCTGCAAAATTGATGGCTCATCTGCAGATACAAGAGCGACTGCCCGATCCGGCACGCTGTTCCCCTGATTGCCGGAGACGAAGGAGAGAAGCTTCAAGCCCCCTTCAGCAGCCATTTCGGAGTCTGGCGGAATCGTCAGCGTAGGATTGATCTGTCCTTTTTCTGCGTGGATGATCGGGAAGGAAGCGTCTGGCGAAAAACCAACCTGCGGAAGCGTCTCTTTCTCCAGAAAATGCTTCATGCACAACCAGCCGCTTTCCTCGTCCGTCCCGATGATGAACCGCACCTTTTTAGACAAAGGAAGGCCTGAGTCCTTCACGATGTTCATCGCATAATAGGCAGCCAATGCCGGCCCCTTGTCATCCAGTGCGCCGCGTGCGTAGATTTTGCCGTCCCGAATGCTCGGCTCAAATGGGGGAGTCGTCCAGCCTTCCCCCACGGTCACCAAATCCACGTGGACCAGAACGCCAATCTCTTCTGGAGCTTCTCCGTATTCGATCACTCCTGCGTAACCGTCGACATTGCGAGTCACATAACCATCCGCTTGTCCACGCGCGAGCATATACTCCAAAGCTTCGGCGACGCCAGCTCCAAAAGGCTTTCCTTCCTCTGCAGTCGTCATATCCTCGATGCTGTTGATAGCCAGAAAGCGCTGCAAATCTGCCAAAAAAGCGTCTCGCCTCAGCTGTGCCAGTTCCTTCCAGTTATGACTCATGACGATTCCCCTTCCCGTTTCGTCGTTTTAAATAGTCGAGAAACTGCTCTCCCTTGGACGAGATTTTACTTCCCTGGCGCCCTTTCCCTACTTGGATCAGCTCATTCGCTTGCAATAGCTTTAAACGATAGCGAAGCTGCTGAGAGGAAATCAGCAATCCATGTGCCTCCAACTGTTCGCTAAGGGCATAGCGGCCCGTACCTCCTTGCTGCAATTCCAGCAGAATGGCGGCCATCTCCTCCAAAAATCCGCGCTTGCTGTATTCTTCTACAAGCTGCTCACATTCCACGGCGAACCCGTCGCCCAATGTCTCGGCATTTTCGACAAGGAAGGGCAGCTGGTAAACAAAGCCCTCATCTTCTACGATATGCGCCAGATACTCGACGACATTTTCCAATTCGCGGA
>DASQMM010000578.1:0-5171 GCA_035645495.1 Brevibacillus sp.
CTGAAGTAGGTAGACCACTATACAAAAGGGACACCAAATGACTGAATATTCCCTATAATCCTTTTAGTCCCCTTTTTAAAAATACTTGCACCATGAACGAAGTGTTTATATAATAAAAACAATAACGTGCGTTAAAATAACGTTATATAAATTGTTGTCACACTTTAAAACTCTTGAGGAAAAGGCAGGGATCATGATGGTTAAATTGGTAGCGATTTATCGGAAACCAGAAGATGTCGAGGCATTTGACAAGCATTACTTCGAGGTTCACGCCCCGTTGGCGGAAAAAATGCCGGGCCTGATCAAAATGGAGGTAAGCAAGGTCATCGGAGCTCCTGGCGGTGAAAGCGACTTGCATCTGATTGCTGAAATGTACTTTGAATCCAAAGACGCGCTGCTGGAAGCGTTGTCATCTCCAGAAGGACGTGCGGCAGGAAAAGACTTGCGCGGTTTTGCAGGTCCCATTATTTCTATGCACATCGCAGAACTGGTATAAGCAATGAGCAGTAAAAAGTTTGTCAACGAAAGCGAGCTTCACCGCAAGCATTACGAAGAAATTTGCGGAAAATTGGTGCAAGATCAATTTGCGCAATTTCTTGGAATCAGGCTGGTCGAACTGGGAGAAGGGACCGCTACTGCGGAGGTCATTGTCCAGGAGCATATGTTAAATGCCCATGGCACTGCCCACGGCGCCATCATTTTTTCACTGGCAGACTTCACTTTTGCAGCCGCGTGTAATTCCTACGGGAAAACATCTGTAGCCTTATCCATGAATATTGGCTTCCTGGCCGCTGCGATGAAAGGAAACCGACTGGTCGCGACAGCCACGGAAGAGAAGAAAAACAACCGCACCGCATGGTATCGAATTCGCGTCGAAAGCGAGCACGGTCTCGTGGCCACCTTGGATGCCCTGGCTTACAGAAAAAATGAATACTTCGTGGAGACGGGCGAAGAGAAGTAGGGAACAGAAGATACGGACAGGAGAAAAGGATGCCGCATGCTTCGTGCTTGGGCTCCTTTCCCCGTTTTAGAAGCCCTCAGGGAAGGATAGGAAGAGAGGACGATGCAAGTGACCGAGGAAATCAAAAATCGCTTTAATCACTACCTGGGGATAGAAGTCCTGCATCGCGATGAGGAGGGATGCAGGGTCGCACTCACGATTCGCCCTGATTTGTACAACAGTATCGAAGGAGTCGTGCACGGCGGCGTAACGGCGACTTTGGCAGATGTTGCGATGGGGCACGGTGCAGCCCCGCATGTAGACGGAGTCCAGCAATGCGTAACCGTCGAAAGCAAGATTCAGTACTTGTACCCCGCGAAAGGCGAACGGTTGGAAGCGGAATCCCACGTGCTAAAGCGCGGCAAGAACCTGATCATCATGGAAGCACGAGTCACCTGCGACGGCAAATTGGTTGCCTGTGCGACGGGGACATATGCGCGGGTTCACAATCAAAAGGGATAGATGGAGGAAAAGATGACTCAGGAAACCGTAAAATGGGAGCGCGACGGGTACATGGGCATCATTACCCTGAACCGTCCGGATGAACTGAATGCCTTAAATTACGATACGCTGGTGAGGTTAGGCGAGATCTGTGACGAGATACGCCTGAATCAAAAAGAGGTTCGCGTTGTGATCGTTCGGGCGGAGGGACGCGCCTTTTGTGCAGGAGCAGATCTCAAGGAGCGCCGTACCTTGAACGAACAGCAAGTACGCCGCAATGTACGCAAGATCCGCGACGTATTTACGGCCTTGGAAAGGCTGCCTCAACCGACGATTGCCATGATCAACGGCTTTGCATTCGGCGGCGGTTTTGAGCTGGCTCTTGCCTGTGATTTTCGCTTTGCAGGAGCCGAGGCCAAAATGGGCCTGACAGAGGTTAGCCTGGGGATCATTCCCGGTGCTGGGGGCACTCAGCGTCTTTCCCGTCTGATCGGACCATCCCGTGCGAAGGAATTGATTTTAAGCGCCCGCCGCATCACAGCGCGTGATGCATACCAGCTTGGAATCTTGAATGGCGTCGCGGAGAATGGCGAGGATTTGGAGGAGCAAGCGTATGGACTCGCCCGCGAAATTCTCGAAAATGCTCCGCTCGCCGTCTACCAGGCCAAAGCGGCGATTGATCGCGGGGCAAGTGTTGATTTGCAGACGGGACTGGATATAGAGACGATGTGCTACGAGGTCATTATTCCGACCCAGGACCGTTTAGAAGCGTTGGAGGCCTTTCGAGAAAAGAGAAAACCCGTATTCAAAGGGGAATAAACGAATTTCAACCATAGAGAAAAGCGGAATGGGGGAGAATATACATGATCTTCAACATGGAAATGGAAACGCTGTCAAAGGACAAAATGGAAGAGCTCCAATTGGAACGTTTGCAGGAAACGGTAAAGCGCGTGTATGAACGGGTTCCTTTTCACAAAAAAGCAATGGATGCAGCCGGGGTCAAACCTGATGATATTCAAACGATCGAAGATATTCGAAAGCTTCCGTTCATGAAGAAGACCGACTTGCGGGAAAATTATCCCTTTAACCTGTTCGCGGTCGAAATGAGCGAGGTAGCGCGCATCCACGGATCTTCCGGGACCAAAGGAAAGCCCACTGTCGTCGGGTATACCAAAAAGGATCTGGAGAACTGGGCGGAAATCGTCGCGCGTGCCATCTGCTGTGCAGGGGGACAACCGGGTGATATTTTCCATAATGCGTATGGTTATGGCCTGTTTACCGGCGGTCTTGGCTTGCATAACGGCATTGAGCGTATGGGTGCTGTCGCTGTCCCCGTATCCGGCGGAAATACGCCTCGGCAAATTACACTGATCGAGGATTTCCAGCCAAGAGGGATAGCTGCCACCCCTTCGTACGTATTGAATATCGTCGAGGAAATGAAAAAGCAAGGAATCGATCCTCGGGCAACCAGTATCAAGTACGGAATTTTTGGCGCGGAACCATGGTCAGAGGAAATGCGTGTCCAACTGGAAGAAGCCCTGGATATCAAAGCAGTCGATATTTACGGGCTGAGTGAAGTGATGGGTCCCGGCGTATCCATCGAGTGTCATGAGGTGCAGGATGGACTGCATATCGCAGAGGACCATTTCTACGCGGAAATCATCGATCCAGTGACAGGTGAAGTGCTGCCCTATGGACAGGAAGGAGAGCTTGTTTTCACGTCTCTGACTAAAGAGGCTTTCCCTGTCATTCGCTATCGCACGGGAGATATCGCTTCCCTCAACCCGGAGCCGTGCAAATGCGGACGTACAACCATGCGCATGTCCCGCATCAAAGGGCGCGTCGACGACATGCTGATCATCCGCGGCGTGAACGTGTTCCCGACGGAAATCGAATCTGTGCTGCTCACTTTCAATCAGTTGGCTCCGCAGTATCAGGTAGTCATCGAACGTGACGGTGCGCTCGATCGGTTTGAAGTTCATTGCGAGTTGACCCAGGAGTATGCCCGCAAGATTGGCAGCCATGATCCGGCCGCTCTTGCGCCATTGGTAAAAGAGATCAGCCACATGATCAAATGCACGCTGGGTGTGACGGTAGTCCTGCGAGTCCTGCCGCCGAATTCCTTGATGCGCAGCGAAGGAAAAGCAATTCGCATCGTGGATAACCGCAACAAACCGCAGCCTGCGATCTGATAGCTGCTTCACGAAAGGGGGAGGGACGACATGTCGTACGCGTATATCAAGGTGGCTGTTGAGGACGGTGTCGGTATCATCACTCTCAATAGACCGAAGATTCTCAATGCACTAAACCTTCAACTGATGGATGAGCTGGTCAGCGAGCTGGAGCGCATGGATCAGGATGCGGACATTCGTGCCATTCTTTTGACAGGCAATGACAAGGCCTTTGCGGCAGGCGCTGACATCAACGAGATGGCGGAAGCATCGGCCATCGAAATCATGAAGCGTGATCAATTCGCCGTCTGGGATCGGATTTCCCTGATCTCCAAGCCGATCATCGGGGCTGTCAGCGGTTTCGTTCTCGGCGGAGGATGCGAGCTGATGATGAATTGCGATATTGTCATCGCTTCAGAGACGACGGTCATTGGTCAGCCGGAGGTCAAGCTGGGTGTCATGCCGGGAGCAGGTGGCACGCAACGCCTGACCCGCGCCGTCGGCTTGCAAAAAGCGATGGAGATGCTCTTGACTGGCGAGCCGATCTCGGCCAAGGAGGCAGCCCGATACGGACTGGTCAACCGGGTAGTTCCAGTCGAGGCTTACTATCAGGAAGCCTTCAAGCTCGCCAAGCAAATCGCGCAGCAAGCGCCACTCGCCGTCCAGGTCATTAAAAAGAGCGTGCATAAAGCGCAGGATTTGCCGTTGGCAGATGCGTTGGATTACGAGCGCAACGCCTTTTATCTCTTGCTGGCTAGCGATGATCGCAAGGAAGGAATGCAGGCATTTTTGGAGAAACGCACTCCCCGGTTTACGGGAAACTAGGAGGCAGCCATGTACGATACGATTCTCTATGAAGTGACGGACGGTATCGCTGTCCTGACGATGAACCGTCCCGACAAGTTCAATGCTTTTACGGCACAGATGAACAAGGAGATTACGGATGCCTTGAAGCAAGCCCAGAAGGATCCGGAAGTTCGCTGCATTCTGCTGACGGGGGCGGGACGTGCCTTCAATGCAGGGCAGGACCTGGGAGAGGTCTCCGATGGGAATGTGGATTTCGGCGGCTTTTTGCGCAATCGATACAATCCGATGATTCTCCAATTCCGAAGAACGGAAAAACCGATTATCGCCGCAATCAATGGGGTCGCAGCAGGGGCGGGGATGAGCATCGCGCTTGCTTGTGACATCCGATTGGCGTCGGATAAGGCTTCCCTGGTGAATGCCTTCGTCAATATTGGACTGGTGCCGGATTCGGGCGGCTGCTACTTTTTGCCCCGCATCGTCGGGATGGGCAAAGCGCTTGAGCTGGCGATGACCGGGGAAAAGGTGCCAGCGGGCGAAGCGCTGCGCCTGGGATTGGTCAATCAGGTGTACCCAGCCGAGCGGTTTATGGAGGAAGCAATGGCCTATGCCCGCAAGCTGGCTTCCTTGCCGACACGCGGGATCGGCTTGATCAAGCGCACAATGTACAAAGGTCTGGAAATGGACCTGGAGCAGACGCTGGAATACGAAGCGTATGCCCAGGAAGTGGCAGGCAGTACAGAGGATTATCAGGA
>DASQMM010000579.1:0-4601 GCA_035645495.1 Brevibacillus sp.
TTTTGTCGTATGGTATTATTAGCTTTTTATCCCATACCTTTCTCTCGTCCAACCCGTATCACGTACCGGACGGGGAAGCCGTCAAAGTGGTCAAACTGATTCATTCGTCCGAGCCGCAGGATTGGGAGGGCTATCTGGCCAGGCTTCAGCTCTTTTATGTTACGGGTGAATAAGTGTAGATTTTTCGGTGGAAAAGGAGGATTTTTTTTATCCACGTGGAATGCAATACGAGATACTTAACATCCGAAGGGGACGGCTTCATGGACAGTCTGATCGATCAATTTATCCATTTCCTGGCTGTAGAGAAGGGGCTTTCTCCCAACACCTTGGAATCCTATCAGCGGGATATGGTGGCCTATACCTCCTATTTACAGGAACAAGGCGTAGTGCGAATCGAGGATTCAGCGCGAACGCATATCCTCGGATATCTGCTGCTCCTGCGGGAAAAGGGGCGGGCTACCGCGACCTTGTCACGGAATATGGCTTCGATTCGCGCCTTTTATCAGTTCCTGGTACGGGACAAGTACCTGGACATGGATCCATCCATTCATCTGGAGACCCCCAAAATCGAGAAGCGCCTTCCGAAAGTTCTCTCGATCGAAGAAGTGGAGCGTTTGTTGGAGAGTCCACCGGTCAATCATCCGGCAGGACTTCGCGACAAGGCCATGCTGGAGCTGTTGTACGCGACCGGGATTCGCGTCTCGGAACTGGTGAGTCTGGATGTCGCAGATGTCAATCTGGAGATGGGCTTTGTCAAATGCATGGGGAAAGGCTCCAAAGAGAGAATTATACCGCTCGGATCAGTGGCGATTCAGATGGTCCGCAACTACATGTTGACTGGACGGCCGAAACTGATTAAAGGCAAGGATGAGACCGGACTGTTTCTCAACCATCTGGGCAAGCAGATTACCCGGCAGGGCTTTTGGAAAATTATCAAGCGATACGCTTTGAAGGCGAATATTCGCACGGAGATCACGCCGCATACCCTGCGACACTCCTTTGCTACCCATTTGCTGGAGAACGGTGCCGATTTGCGGTCGGTTCAAGAAATGCTCGGTCATGCGGATATATCGACAACCCAGATCTATACCCATGTTACCCGCACCCGAATCAAGGATATTTATGCCAAAACGCATCCACGAGCGTAAAAACATCATCTGAATTCCTTTACTCCGTCGCATTCCGGACGGAGCCAACTTTTACACAGCAGGTCAGACGTCTGACAACCTTCCCGGGCAGACAATCCTTTTTCGACTAGGAGGCGTTACAATTGCGTTTTTCTCGCGTGTTTTTAATCGTGATGGACAGTGTGGGAATCGGCGAACTGCCGGATGCACCACGGTTTCGGGATGAAGGCGCCCATACGCTCGGACATATTGCAGAGCGCGTGCAGGGCTTTCGGATGCCCAATCTGGAAAAATTGGGCTTGGCGAATATCGCTCCTTTGCACAACATGCCTGCCGTAGCCAATCCGCAGGCGCATTACGGAAAGATGCAGGAAATCTCCATGGGCAAGGATACGACGACAGGACATTGGGAAATCATGGGGCTGCATGTAGCGGTTCCATTCAATACGTATCCGGACGGGTTTCCAGCGGAGTTGATCACAGAGTTTGAGGAGCGGATCGGGCGCAAGGTTCTTGGCAACAAGGTTGCCTCCGGGACCGACATTCTGGACGAACTGGGCGAAGAACACATGAAGACTGGCAACATCATCGTCTACACCTCTGCGGACAGTGTATTTCAGATCGCTGCTCACGAGGAGGTCATTTCGTTAGAGGAGCTGTACCGGATCTGCGAGGTAGCTCGAGAATTGACCTTGCGTGACGAGTATGCCGTCACACGGGTTATCGCCAGACCATTTGTCGGGAAGCCAGGCAGCTTCACCCGTACCTCCAACCGCCATGACTACTCGGTCAAACCATTTGCCCCAACCGTGATGAATCGGCTGCAAGATGCAGGCCTCGCTTCCATCGCAATCGGCAAAATCAGCGATATCTACGCTGATGAGGGAGTTACCCGAGCCATTCGTACGAAGGACAACATGGATGGGGTCGATCAAATGCTGGCGACCATGAAAGAGGAGTTTACCGGTCTTAGCTTTGTAAACCTCGTCGACTTCGATGCAAAATACGGCCATCGCCGTGATCCGCAGGGTTATGGACAGGCCTTGATGGAATTTGATGCCCGTGTACCCGAGCTTTTGTCTGCCTTGCAGGAGAATGACCTGTTGATCATTACGGCGGATCACGGGAATGATCCGACGCACCATGGAACGGACCACACTCGCGAGTATGTGCCGCTTCTGGTCTACCACAAGCAGATGGATGCGGGAAGCGACCTTGGCATTCGGCAAACCTTCGCGGATGTCGGTGCGACGATTGCAGACAACTTCGGCGTCGAAGCTCCTGCCATCGGGGAAAGCTTTTTGAAAAAGATCTAGATCGTATTTTCATGCAGACATAATAAAGAAGAGGAGTGTTTCATTTGGCAAATGTTCAGGATGCAGTCGCGTATATTCAACCGAAAATAACGGAAAAACCAACCATTGGTTTGGTACTGGGCTCCGGCTTGGGAGTATTGGCAGATGAAATCGAAAATCCGGTCGTCATTCCTTACGATGAGATTCCTGGGTTTACCAAGTCGACAGTCGCGGGGCACAAAGGCCAACTGGTGATTGGGAAGCTGCAAGGCAAGCAGGTCGTCGCGATGCAAGGACGTTTCCACTTTTACGAAGGCCATGACTTGGATGCGGTTGTATTTCCGATCCGCGTCATGAAGTTTTTGGGTGTAGAGACCATGGTCATCACCAACGCGGCTGGCGGCATCAACGAGAGCTACGGGGAAGGCAACCTGATGCTGATTGCTGACCACATCAACCTGACTGCGCGCAATCCGTTGATCGGGCCTAATGATGAGACAATGGGGACTCGTTTTCCCGACATGTCAGAAGCCTATTCCAAAGAACTGCGCCAGCTCGCGAAGAAAGTGGCAGCCGAGTTGGGCATTAACCTGCAAGAGGGTGTCTACGTAGGTCTCTTGGGACCAAGCTATGAGACTCCTGCGGAAATTCGCATGCTGCGTATCTTGGGAGCTGATGCGGTCGGGATGTCGACCGTTCCGGAAGTGATCGTCGCCCGCCACATGAATGTAAAAGTTCTGGGGATCTCCTGCATCAGCAACATGGCTGCAGGGATTCTGGAACAGCCGCTCTCGCATGAAGAGGTTATGGCGACAACAGAGCGCGTGAAGGCGCAGTTCCTGTCGCTCGTGCAAGGAGTTATTGCGAAGCTGTAAGGAAGAGCGGAGGGATATACCCATGCGTATGGTGGATATCATTGCCAAGAAAAGGGACGGCGGGGAACTGTCGACAGAAGAGATTCGTTTCCTCGTCACGGGATACACGGACGGAAGCATTCCTGATTACCAGATGTCCGCTTGGGCGATGGCGGTCCTGTTTCGCGGCATGACAGCTCGGGAGACGGGAGATTTGACATTGGCGATGGCGGGTTCCGGGGAGCAGCTTGATCTGAGCTCGCTTCCCGGAGTGAAGGTTGATAAGCACAGCACAGGCGGAGTGGGGGACAAGATTACTCTGGTCGTCGCCCCGCTGGTCGCTGCTGCAGGGATACCAGTCGCCAAAATGTCTGGCAGAGGTTTGGGCTATTCAGGTGGGACCATTGACAAGCTGGAATCCTTCACGGGTTTTCAAGTGGAACGCTCACGGGAGCAATTTTTACAACAGGTTCGCGATATTGGCGTCTCGGTCATCGGTCAATCCGGCAATCTTACGCCTGCTGACAAGAAGCTCTACGCCCTGCGCGACGTCACGGCGACAGTAGAAGCAGTGCCATTGATCGCCAGCTCCATCATGTCCAAAAAAATTGCGGCAGGAGCAGATGCGATTCTGCTCGACGTAAAAGTGGGCAAAGGAGCCTTCATGAAGAGCCTGGAGCAGGCCGAGACACTCGCCAGAGCGATGGTGGAGATCGGCAGCGAGGTGGGACGCAAAACGGTGGCAGTCATTAGCGACATGAACCAGCCGCTTGGCTTCGCTGTGGGCAATGCCCTGGAGGTCAAGGAAGCAATCGCAACCCTAGCCGGAAAAGGTCCCGAAGACCTGACAGAGCTGGCTCTGGCGATCGGCTCGCGGATGCTTGTGCTCGGGGGACTTGTCTCCTCTGTCGAAGAAGGACGCCAGAAGCTTGTAGAAATCATAGCTTCCGGCAAGGCCGTTGACAAACTGGCAGAGATGGTAGAGGCGCAACGGGGAGTCAAAGACGAGGTGTACAGCCCGGAAAAGCTTCCGCAGGCGCAGATTTTGCATGCCATCCAAGCCAAAGAGGACGGCTATGTCGCAGAGATTGATGCAGAAGCGATCGGTCATGCTTCCGTCGTGCTTGGCGCAGGCAGACAGACAAAAGACATGCCGATTGATCTGGCTGTAGGAATTGTCTTGCACAAAAAGCGCGGGGATCAAGTGACAGCGGGAGAGCCTTTGGCTACGATTCACGCCAATCAGGAGACACTGCTGAGAAGCGCCTTGGGAGCGATGCAAAATGCCTTTTTGATCGCACAGCAGCCGCCTGAAAAGCAAGCAT
>DASQMM010000580.1:0-24169 GCA_035645495.1 Brevibacillus sp.
CACCCATTCCGGCTTGCGCAGGTGATGGCCGACAGATTGCTCATAGGCATGCGCCACACGCAGCACGGTGGATTCGTCAAACGCTTTGCCGACGATTTGCAGACCGATCGGCAGACCGCTTTTCGCGAAGCCGCACGGCACGCTGATCGCTGGCAGACCCGCCAGGTTGACCGGGACGGTACAGATGTCCTCCAGGTACATCTTGACTGGATCATCCACCTTCTCGCCGATCTTGAATGCAGTAGTCGGTGTCGTCGGGTGCAAAATGACGTCAAAGTCAGCGAAGATGTTATTGAAATCCTGAATGATCAGGGTGCGAACTTGCTGTGCTTTTTTGTAGTACGCATCGTAGTAGCCAGACGACAAGGCGTAGGTTCCGAGCATGATCCGGCGTTTTACCTCTGGTCCGAAGCCTTGGCTGCGTGATTCTTTGTACAGCTCGATCAGGTTGTCCGCATTGTCTGCGCGAACGCCATAGCGTACGCCGTCAAAGCGGGCGAGGTTGGACGAAGCCTCCGAGGAAGCCAAGAGGTAATAAGCAGGTACTGCGTACTCCGTATGCGGCATGGACACTTCGCTCCACGTCGCGCCCAGGCTCTCCAATTGCTTCAGGGCCGCCAGAACCGCATCGCGCACCTCCGGATCGATGCCTTCTCCGATCAGCTCTTTCGGCACACCGATACGCAGTCCTTTGACATCGCCAGTCAAGGCAGACAGGAAATCAGGCACCTCTACATTGGCAGATGTGGAATCATAGGCGTCATGTCCGGCGATTGCCTGCAGAACATAAGCTGCGTCCTCCACATTTTTCGTAATCGGTCCGATCTGATCCAATGAGGATGCGAAGGCTACCAAGCCAAAGCGGGAGACACGTCCATAGGTAGGCTTCAAGCCGACGACACCGCAAAAAGCGGCTGGCTGGCGAATCGATCCGCCTGTATCAGAACCGAGTGTAAAGTAAAAGTGGCGCGCTGCCATCGCTGCAGCAGAACCGCCGCTGGAGCCGCCCGGTACGTAGTCTGTGTTCCACGGATTTTTCGTCGGGAAAAAGCCGGAATTTTCATTGGAGCCGCCCATGGCGAACTCGTCCATATTGAGCTTGGCGACGATGACCGCATCGGCATCCTTCACCTTCTGTGATACCGTTCCATCATAAACGGGGTCGTAGTTGGACAAAAATTTGCTGGCACAAGTGGTGCGAATGCCTTTGGTTACGATGTTGTCCTTTACTCCGGCTGGCAGACCGTACAAAAGCCCAAGCTCTTCCCCTTTGACGAGCTGTTCATCCAGCTTGCGGGCATGAGCAAGGGCACCCTCCTCATCCACTTCCAGAACGGATTTGATCTGTTCATCATGCTCCTTGATACTCGCTACGGAAGCTTGTACCAGATCGGTGACTGACAATTCCTTCGCGCGCAATGCGCTATGTATCTCCGACAATCGCTTGTCAAACAGCGACACAGCAAGTTCCTCCCTTCTCTTTCTCCTGGGTCATTATTCAAATACAGCAGGTACTTTAAACTGATCGTCTTCGTGATCAGTGGCGTTTTTCAGCACTTCCGCAATCGGCAGGGACGGTCTGTTCACGTCTTCTCTCATGACGTTTTTCACATCCGTCGCATGGCTGGTCGGCTGTACCTGGGACGTATCCAGCTCGTTCAATTTGGCGGCAAAATCAAGAATCGCGTTCAGATCCTTCGTGTATCGCTCCACCTCTTCTTCTGTCAACTGCAAGCGGGCCAGGTTGGCTACGTGCTCCACTTCTTTGCGGGTAATGGCACTCATGTTCTCCACCTCCGAATCGTATCACATAACTTTGATCTTACTTGAAAGATGCCCGTTGAGTCAATTTTCCCACTCCAAAGCAAGCGAAAAAAGCCCAAGACCGAATGAGTCTGGGCATCTTTTTATGCTTATTAGGATTTTGCAGGAATGGTGGCCAGTTTTTGACCCATCAGCAGGCTGGCTCCTGCCTCGACTCCCGGTGCCCATTCCACCTGACCGGATTCAAACAAAAGGATTACTGTAGAGCCAAACTCAAACCAGCCCAGCTCCGCTCCTTTTTCATAGCGCGGCGTACCTTCGATCGGTCCTTCCATCTGCTGCGCATGCTTGATGTTGGTCGTGGCTGTATTGTAGGCGACCTTGACGCTGCCGACAAACAGCGCCCCTACCTTGACCACTGCCACAGCCCCCTGATGATCGGTGCGGATGTAAGTCACAAGACGTTCGTTGCGGGCAAAGAGCCGATCCACGTGTTCGACGCCCAATTGATTTACGGGATAGAGTCTGCCGGGCAGATAACTGTAGCCCATCAGGTCTCCGGTGACTGGCATGTGAATCCGGTGGTAATCCCGCGGACTCAAATAGATGGTGATAAACTTGCCTCCGTAATAACGTTCCGCCTCATGCGCGCATCCTCCCAGCAATTCGGCGACGCTGTAGCTCTTGCCTTTTGCCTGAATCAGCGTTCCTTCGCAGATGTCCCCCAGATGGGAAATAGTCCCGTCCACTGGACTTGCCACTACATCGGCCCCCTGCGCGATGAGACGAGTGCCCGGTTTCAGGCGGCGCGTAAAGAACTCTTTCAGTGTACGGTATTCTTTTACAGGCTTTTCGACGATTGAGGTATCGATCTTGTAGTGCCGGATGTATCGTTGGATCGCCAAACGGCTAAATTTCGATGCGGTAATTTTTCCCATCGTCCGTGACATCGCATTCTGCGGCAGACGATGAATCAAGCCTGGTAACAACTTATTTCGCATAGTACAACTCCTCATTTGATCCGGTAAGAAAACCTCTACCGCGGCCACTTAGACAAGGTTTATCCGCGTTTTACAGGTTGGAAAAATGGATAACCCTACTTTACCACTTCCGCTTCCTTCCAGTAAACCCCTGCACCTCCGCCTTTGAGATCATTTTCATTCGATTCCAGCCTGTACTATAATATATAGAATAAGCCTACACAGGAGATAAGCAGATATGCGCAACCAGAGCAGCGAAGACCACACTTGGAGAGAAAAACAACAAGACAGTGCCAAGCATGACATTGCAACACTTCTCCATCAGTATGGGGATGTTTTATCTGACTTATTTGAACATATTTCTGACATGCTCTTTATGATGTCCGTAGAAGAACTGTCAAGCGGTGAATACCAGTTCCGTTATGAACTGATGAATCCGTCGGCCATGCGCATATCCGATTTGGATGAGAGCGCGTACGGAAAGCGGTTCGAGGATGTATTCCCGACGGAGAAAGCAGACCAGTTAAACCGCATGTACACCGAAGCCGTCACCAGCCGAAAAGCCACACGTTTTACGTCTGAGGACGAAATCATTGGCGAAACCATCCTGACTCCCGTGATCAACAAAGAAGGGATCTGCACGCATGTATTCGCCGTCACACGAGACATTACCCAACACAAGAAACGGGAGTTAAAGCTGGAATTCATGGCCTACCACGATATGCTGACAGGTCTTCCGAATCGCCGTCTGCTGGAGCTGGACTTGCAGCGGGCTTTGGACGATGCCAATAGCACCCAAGAAATGGTCGCCATTCTGTTTTTGGACTGTGATTATTTCAAGCAGATCAACGACACCTGGGGCCATCAGGCTGGAGATGTGTTTCTCCAACTGCTGGCGGAACGCCTCAAGTCTTGTGTGCGCGAAGAGGATACTTTGTCACGTCTGGGCGGGGATGAATTTGTCATCGTACTTCGCCGGGTGAGTCGTCCAGACCAGGCAGCAGAGGTGGCCACACGCATTTTGCACTCCATCCAGCAGCCGTGGCAGGTACACGATGCCACTTTCACCGTGACAACCAGCATCGGGATCTCCCTCTATCCGCTCCATTCCCTGCATGCCGACGAATTGCTCAACTGTGCAGACGAAGCGCTTTATAGCGCGAAGGCAAAGGGACGCAATCAGTACGTCATCTACGCACGGGAGTCCGAAACGGATTCTCGCTAAAAAAAGAGCCATCCCATTCGGGACAGCTCCTTGTCATTACAATTTTTCCGAAACCAGCTTCGCTTGTGTAAAGAGCAGCAGATAGTCTGGTCCGCCTGCTTTGGAATCGGTACCCGACATGTTGAATCCGCCAAATGGATGGACGCCAACCAACGCCCCTGTGCACTTGCGATTGAAGTACAGATTGCCGACATGGAATTCTTCGCGGGCGCGCTCCAGATGGGCACGATTGCGGCTGATCACAGCGCCAGTCAATCCGTACTCGGTATTGTTCGCAATTTCCATCGCGTGATCGAAGTCTTTCGCTTTGGTGAAAGCAACTACCGGTCCGAAAATTTCCTCCTGCATGATCCGTGCTTGCGGGTCTACATCCGCGAATACGGTCGGCATGATGAAGTAACCACCTTCTGGTCCCTTCTCGCCGCCTGCCATCAATTTGCCTTCCTTCTTGCCGATCTCGATGTACTCCAGGATTTTTTGATACGCTTTGTCATCTACGACTGGGCCTGTGTAATAGTCGTTGGATGCGACGTTGCCTACTGTCAGTTGCTTGGTCAGCTCAACGACGCGTCCCAGCACCTGGTCGTACACATCCTGATGCACGATTGCACGAGAGCATGCAGAGCATTTTTGTCCGGAGAATCCGAAAGCAGATGCCACGATGGACTGTGCAGCCAGTTCGATGTCGCAATCGCTATCGACCACGATGGAGTCTTTGCCACCCATCTCGGCGATCAGGCGTTTCATCCATTTTTGTCCTGGGCGATGCTTGGCAGCCAGTTCGTTGATCCGCAGGCCGACATCACGGGAACCTGTAAAGCTGATAAAACGAGTCGACGTGTGCTCGACGAGATAATCGCCAATTTCGCTACCAGAGCCTGGTACGAAGTTGACAACCCCTGCTGGCACGCCAGCGTCTTCGAGGATCTCCATGAATTTGGCCGCGATCACTGGTGTGGTAGAAGCAGGCTTCAGCACGACCGTATTTCCTGCCACCAAAGCGGCTGTGGTCATTCCCACCATAATCGCCAACGGGAAGTTCCACGGCGGAATTACCACACCTACGCCCAATGGAACGTAGTACAATTCATTGTCTTCATCCGCGATGCGGGTCAGGTCGTGACGTTGGGACAGCTTATCCATCTGGCGGGCGTAATACTCCATGAAGTCAATCGCTTCCGCGGTATCCGCATCTGCCTCTGCCCAGCTTTTCCCTGCTTCTTTTACCAGCCATGAAGAGAATTCATGCTTGCGCCGACGCAGGATCGCGGCCGCTTTATAGAGATAGCGGGAACGCTCGGTGCCAGGAACCTTTTTCCAGGTTTCAAAGGTGCTTACGGCTACCTGCATCGCTTTTTCTGCGAGCTCCTGGTTCGCCTGCGAGACGATCCCCACGACTTGATTTGTATCAGAAGGGTTGATGGAACGGACTTTCCGTTCGGTAGAAATACGCTCTCCGCCAATAATCAGGTCGTATTCGCGTCCGAGCTCACTTTCTACTTTGGCCAGTGCCTGCTCGAATGCCTGTTTATTTTCCAATAATCCAAAATTGGTAAACGCCTCGTTTTTGAATTCTACTTGCATATGTGACGCCTCCTTTTCCATTTCCATTCTTGCAAACCATTCCTGTACTTACTTATGCAAAGTTCATACCAATCAGCACAATTGTCGCCTACCAGGCTAGTGTTTGCCTTTTTGCGTAAAAACAGCAATTTGAGGTGATGCTTTTCATTCAACATATTTGTTCGTTGATTTGCACACTTTTGTTCATATGTGTGTAAGTCAAACATGGAAGTCATACTTTTTGGTCAGGCTGTAGTGGCAGGGAGGAAAAAGGGGAAGACGCTTGAGGTCGGTTGGGATCTTTCCATGGGGGTCATTCCTGGTCGGCTCCACTCCAAAGGCGGAACCGCGGTCAAAAGCAGCCGCTTCGAAGAAGCGGTTCAGGGTTGACCGCTAAAAGCATGTTCCCCCTTTTCCGTTCCGGCTTGGTCAAGATCCCAAATGCCTTCGCTTTTTTCTCCTTTTTCCTCGACCAGCCTTGGTTGACCACGAACCTTTGTCGGGTACTCCTTGAGGAAGAAAAGAAAAATCCGCCCCCATCGCCACAGAATTGGACGAAGGAACGGATTTTGTATCCTTACCGATAGATATGCATGTACGGCTCTCCTTTTACGGGGCGGATGTAGATCGCAAGCGGCTTGTTCATCGCTTGGACATACAGGTTTACGTGCACGTTTTTATCAAAAAGCTGATTGATGTTGTTCGCAGCCAACTGAGTGAACTGCAATACCTCTGTCCGGGAATCATACTCTGCCGTCGCCGTGATGGTCAGCTCGGTCAGATTGCCGCCCATGAAGCGGCCGACGCCCGTCATGCCGATAAAGTCACGGAAGAAGGTTTGCGATTCGCGCATGAACTTATCGTACTGCAGAGACTGCTGAGCGTATTTTTTCCCTACCTCGGGACTGGGGAAGAGGAAGAACTCCTCGTCAATCGGCTGCCATTTGGAGATCGCCGACTCATTGGCATTGACCGTCCCCGACATGATAAAATTCCCTGGCACCAGAGAAGAATTTAATTCCGGAACCTGATAGAGCATGATCAGGATCGGTACCTGCAGATCGTTGGCCCGTACGGACTGGACCATTTTGGCGGCCAATTGTTTGCCGCGCTCCTGAAGCTCTTCAACGGTATAGCGTTTATCCTGCCCGGTAGCATCCTTGTACACAGGCGAGAGCGAGAGGCCCAGAGCCATCCCGGCCAGCTGCTGCGTATCCTTGTTGAGATAATCATGCTCCAGGACATGGACGAGGAGCCCGCTTTTTCGCTGTCCGGTCTGCTCTCCGGCCTTCTCCTCCGCGATCCATGCCCGCACCTGTTCCTTCTTGATGTACTGCCCTTCCTGAAAGAAAAAGGAAGACGTCGGAAACGTGTCCCTGGCAAATTCCATCATCCCCAGCTCCAGATGGCTAAAATCGATGCGGAACTTGTTTTCCAAGAGCATGCCCCGTGTCTGATTGGGCTTATAAGGCATGATACTGCCGTAGTAATCCTCCGATACTTCAATGACCGGAGACAGGGAGGGGGTGCTTGGCTCGACGACCCGTTCCTGGCCTGACGGGAGGAATGAACATCCCGTCGCCGCTACCGTGAGTAGGCCGGCAGCCACTAGCTTGCATCGTGCCCAAAACTTCGCTTTCATACGTTACTCCTTATCCGAAATGAGCGTGTCAATTCCATTTTGTCCACCTGTCATTGGTGAGCGAGTAGATCAGGGCGGATTCACCGATGCCGACCCACTTCGTCTTCCCTTCTCCAGGGGCGACCACGATCAGTTTTTCTGGCGCTTTGGCATTCAGCATGCGCCACTCGCCATTTTCTTTTTCAAAAACGCCTTGCTCCGTCGCAACGGCCAACACACCTGTGCGCCGATCAACAGCTAGCGAATACGTCTGCTCCGCCTGCGGCAACAGTTCAGACTTCCATTGACCGTCTTCATGGTAAAACAGGCTGAACTGCGCTGCGACATACAGACGGTTTTCTACGGGATTGAAGTCCATCGCGTATACCTCCTGATCCATCGGCAGCCACATTTGCCATGTCTCGCCTCCGTCCAGCGATTGGTAGATCCCCTCGCCGGAGACGAAGGCGCACAGCCGGATTTGATCGTCTTCCTCAATTCCGACGAAGCTGCGAATGTTGGCTGGGGTCGGCAATCCCGAACCGATTGTGCTCCAGTTCTCCCCTCCATCCCACGAATGCATGACACCCGCATCCCCTGCGATCAGGATGTGATTGGGATCACCTGGATACACATACCAACCCACGATGTCTCTATACTCCAATTGAGAGGAAAGCAATCCCCAGCTGCCTCGATCAACCGAATGGTAGAGGCCGGCGTTCGTGCCGACCCAGACCTGATTCGCGTCTCGCATCGACAGATTGTGGACGGTTCCCCCTTTTTCCAAGACTTCCTGATAGGTCAGCTCTCCTGGCAGTGCTGCTGCTGTTACGGGTGAAGAAGGTGGCTTTTTCTGTCCGCTTTCGCTGCAGCCCGTCATGCTTGCCAGCACGATCAAGACTACTCCCCATCGCCAGAATCTTCTCAAGCTCCATCACCGTTCCTTCCCTTTGCTGTAGCGCAGCTGCCTGCGAGGATCACTTGTTGTTTTCCAATATTTGCAAAAACCCTGCCTCGTCCATGACTGCTACACCCAACTTTTCCGCCTTTTCCAGCTTGGAACCCGCTTTTTCCCCTGCGATCACCAGATCCGTCTTTTTGCTCACGCTGCCGGTCACCTTGCCGCCCAGGCGGGCAATCGTTTCCTCCGCTTCCTGCCGCGACATCGCTGACAAGGTTCCCGTGACCACGATGGTTTTGCCGCTGAACGGGAGGTTTTCTCCGCCTTCCACACGCACACCTTTGTAGGCCATGTTCACTCCTGCAGCCTTCAGCCGCTCGATTACGGCCTCTGCCTGTGGCAGGCGGAAGTACTGATACAGGCTGGCAGCCATTTTCGGACCGATTTCATCGATGAGGGTGAATTCCTCTTCCTGTGCTTGTGCAATGGCATCCATATGCCCAAAATGCTCGGCCAGTACCTTGGCTGCCTTGGCTCCCACCAGGCGAATTCCGAGACCAAACAGGAGACGCTCCAAGGAGTTTTCCTTGCTCACCTCGATCGCGGCCAGCAGATTGTCTACTGATTTTTCACCCATTCGTTCCATTCCGAGCAGAACATCGCGCTGCTGATGCAGGTAGTAGAGGTCAGCGACACTGTGAATGATCCCATCGTTGTACAGTTGCGCCACTACTTTTTCCCCTAAGCCGTCGATATTCATCGCCGTGCGCGAGACGAAGTGGATGATCCCTTCGCGAATCAACGCCGGACACATCGGGTTGATGCAGCGCAGCGCAACCTCATCCTCCAAGCGCACCAGCTCGCTGCCGCATTCCGGGCAGTGAGTCGGCATGGCAAAAGGGGTCTCGTCTCCCGTCCGCCGCTCTGGCAGAACCGCGACGATCTCCGGGATGATGTCGCCCGCCTTTTTGACCACGACATGGTCGCCGATCAACAGGCCTTTTTCGCGGATGATGTCTTCATTATGCAGGGAGGCGCGCTTCACTGTCGTTCCCGCGAGACTGACCGGCTTGAGCAGTGCGGTCGGGGTTACCGTTCCTGTGCGCCCGACAGACACCTCGATTCCCTCCAGAATCGTCACGGCTTCCTCGGCGGGGAATTTGTACGCAATGGCCCAGCGCGGGCTTTTGGCCGTGAAGCCAAGCTCCTCTTGCTGCGCATAACTATCTACCTTGATCACCATGCCGTCGATTTCATACGGCAGGGAAGGACGTTTTTGTGTCCAGCTGTTAATGAACGTAATCACTTCGTCGATGTCCGAATACGTTCGCCGCTCTGGATTGACTTTAAAGCCCAGCGATTCCAGCAAATCAAGTCCTTCACTGTGCGACTCGACACTCTCCCCCTGCAAATCGCCGATCGAGTAGATGAACGTATCCAGCTGCCTGGACGCGGCAATTTTGGGGTCAAGCTGGCGCAGTGAACCTGCAGCCGAATTCCGAGGGTTGGCAAACAACGGCTCGCCGCGCTCTTCCCTTTCTTTGTTCAGCTTTTCAAATGCTGGCTTGGGCATGTACGCTTCCCCTCGAGCCTCCAGCGACAACGGTCGGCTGAGACGTAGCGGGATTGAACGAATGGTCCTCAGGTTTTGGGTGATATCCTCCCCTGTAGTCCCGTCCCCGCGTGTCGCCCCCTTGACGAACAAACCGTTCTCATAGTGCAGCGATACAGCAAGCCCGTCAATTTTCAGCTCGCATACATAGCGCACCTCCTGATTGCCCACTGCCTGGCGAACACGTCTGTCAAAATCCCGCAGATCTTCCTCACTTAGCGCGTTGCCCAGGCTGAGCATCGGGGTCTTGTGTACCACCTTTTCAAAGAAAGGCAGCGGCGCCCCTCCTACCCGTTTCGTCGGAGAATCAGGTTGGGCAAGCTCCGGGAAATTCTCTTCGAGCGCAATCAGCTCCCGTACCAATTGGTCGTACTCCTGATCGCTAATTTCCGGTCGATCCTCTTCATGATACAGACGGTTATGCCGTTCGATTAGTTTCGTTAATTCTTCTATACGCTTTTCCGCTGTCAATCGATCCATATCATCCGTTCATCCTTTACTCGACAGTATCCTGCTTATCCGCGTTCAATCGGAGCAAATTTGGCTAACAGCTTTTTAATCCCGACCGGGCTGGCAAAGGCGATGTCCAATTCCATATTGTCGCCTTCTCCCTTTACCTTCACCACGGTTCCAACACCCCACTTGCCATGCTTCACCTTTTCGCCGACCTTCCAATTTATCCCTGCCCCACCGCCATGTCCAGGCAATTTATCTCCCGCCTGGAAGGCTTGCGGCCGTGAAAAGGGGGATTGGGCTGTTCCCGCAGGTCTTGATGAGGCAGCGTTCCTCGATAGTCCGCCTGCCGGTGTGGCAAAGCTGGATGAGCGGAAGGCAGACTCGCGCTGGCTGGAAAACCCGCCTTGCCCGTATCCGCGCTCTGACACCAGATTGCTTTCCATCAGCTCAGACGGGATCTCCTGGAGGAATCGGGACGGAGCGCTCGCGTTCGTGCGCCCGAACAACGTCCGCATGCGGGCACAGCTCAGATACAATTGCTCCTCCGCCCGGGTAATCCCTACGTAGGCCAGACGCCGCTCTTCCTCCATCTCTGACTCGTCGAACAAGGAGCGGCTGTGCGGGAAGACCCCCTCCTCCATACCGATGAGGAAGACGACCGGAAACTCCAGCCCTTTGGCGCTGTGCAAGGTCATCAGCACCACCTGTCCCTCCGCGGAGACTTCTTCCGGAGCATCCTCGTCGCCGAGGGAATCGATGTCCGCCACCAGCGCCAGATCCGTCAGGAAAGCCAAGAGGCTCTTGTCTTCGTTTTTGCGTTCAAACTCCTGGGTGACGGAGAGAAACTCATCGATGTTCTCCAAGCGGGCCTGCGCTTCCAGCGTCTTTTCCACCTGTAGGGATTCGCGGTAGCCGGTGCGCTTCAATACTTCTTCCACCAGCTCTGTCACGCTCAGATAGTCCGTCATCTGCATCAGGTTCGTGATCAGGTCGTTAAAGGCGAGAATCGCATTGGTTGTGCGCGCAGGCAGCCCCATGAAGCCGGCTTCCTGAATCGCCTGGTAGAGAGACTGTCCCTGCGCATTGGCATACGCCTGCAGCTTCTCTACCGTCGTATCGCCGATGTTGCGTTTCGGCACATTGATGATCCGCGTCAGGCTGATATCGTCATCCGGATTGGAGATCAGGCGCAGATAAGCGAGGATGTCCTTGATCTCTTTGCGATCGTAGAACTTCGTGCCGCCGACAATGGTGTACGGAATGTTCGACTTCATGAACACATCCTCCACCACACGGGACTGCGCGTTCGTCCGGTACAAGACCGCAAACTTGTCATATCGCTTATAATCTGCCATCAGCTTGCGGATCGTATCGACGATGAAATAGGCTTCCTCATGCTCAGAATCGCCCTGATAGCAGGTGATTTTATTCCCTTCCTGCTTCTGTGTCCAGAGTTTTTTCTCCTTGCGAAGCTTGTTGTTGGCAATCACCTGGTTGGCCGCCTGCAAAATCGTTTTCGTTGAGCGGTAATTTTGCTCCAGTTTGATCATTTTTGCTTCCGGATAGTCTTTTTCAAAGTTCAGGATGATGGAAATATCCGCACCGCGCCACTTGTAAATGCTCTGGTCAGCATCCCCCACGCAGCAGAGATTGCGGGATTTGTCCGCCAGCATCGAAATCAGGAGGTACTGCGCGCGGTTCGTATCCTGATACTCATCCACGTGGATATAGCGGAATTTTTTCTGATAAAACTCCAGCACTTCTGGCACTTCTTTAAACAGACGCACCGTCGTCATGATCAGATCGTCGAAATCAAGCGACTGGTTGTTTTTCAGCTTCTTTTGATACAGTTCGTACACCTTGGCGGCTACCTGTGAAAAAGGGTCCCCGGCCAACCGTGCAAAAGTCGCCACATCCGTCAGCTCATTCTTCGCCGTGCTGATTGCGGACAAGATCCCGCGCTGTTCGTATTGCTTCGGATCGATGTTCAGCTCCTTCAAGCACTGCTTGACGACGGATAACTGATCCCCGGCATCCAGAATCGAAAAATTGCGGTTGATGCCCAATCGGTCGATGTCCCGGCGCAAGATCCGCACGCACAAGGAGTGGAACGTAGAAATCCACGTTTCTTGTGCTGCCACGCCTCCAATGATCGCCGCGACACGGTTCTGCATCTCCCGGGCCGCTTTATTGGTAAAGGTAATCGCCAGTATGCTCCACGGAGCTACCTGTTTGGCACTGATGAGGTAAGCAATCCGCTGCGTAAGGACTTTGGTCTTGCCACTGCCCGCTCCGGCCAGGATCAGAACTGGCCCTTCCGTGGTAAGAACAGCCTCCTTTTGCTCCGGATTTAACCCTGCTGTGATTCGTTCCACGTATGACATATGTATGAATCCACCTTTCCCGTCCATCAACGAAAGCATATGTTCCTATTTTCGCACAGATCGAGGTTCAGTTCCAGTTGGGATATGGGAAATGGAAAAATCCACCTTACGCCTGCTTGCCATCCGGCAACAACGGCTCATACATCAGCAGCGCGTGGTTGTCCGTCACCCATTCCTCCTGCTGCCATTCCCCGTCGATGCTGTAGACGTTCCGATACAGACGGTTTTTACGTTCGTATCCACCCCACAGAGACGGTTGGATGGCGTGATCCTTTTCCACAATTTCATAGCGGCGTGTAGCGGGCATCGATGAGCGCCACTCCCCGACCAGATGCGTCTGCGTCACGTAGAGATGGAGCTGATAGGTTTGCTTGGTCTCATTTTTGATCTGCAGGTCCATGTAATTGTAAAAGCAAGTCGCGCCGCTGCCAAAGGGCTGGGTGCGATTGGCATCGGGAAAAACATCGTAGCTGTGCCGATGACGCTCGGTAATGGTCAGCGGCGTATGGATCGTCATCCAGAAAAGCAGATTGGAAAGCTGGCAAAGTCCCCCGCCGATGCCAGCCGTCACACGTCCATGCGACAAAAGCATGCCGGGGAGGTACCCCTTGCTCTTTGTCGGTTTTCCGATCAGCTTCCAGTAGGAGAAAGTCTCCCCCGGCTGGATCACAATTCCGTCCAGTCTTTGCACAGCGAGCCGCAGGTTGGTCACCTTGTTGTGCTGCATCCACATCTCTACGTTTTTCAACCTTCGCAAGAGCGGTGTCTGATGGCGAAAATGGACATGCGCAAAAAGCTCCTTTTCCCTTTTCCAGGCGTACTGTTTTTGGTCAAACAGCCAGTCCCCATAACGCTTGAGACGGTAGTAGCAGATTCCTGCTGCCAGGCGCCATCTGCTCCGTTGAATTGGTTTCATTCCGTGGCACTCCGTTCTTTTGTCGTACTTTGCTCTATCTATTAAAACGAAAAAAGGCGGTGATTGTTGCACCGCGCATGTACGAAGCGCTCTACTTTGATTTCCGCAGCGTCGGGGTCCTGGATTGGCTGAACATCCTCTATTTCGGCGTCGTCGTGACCGTGATTGCCTTTTTGCTCATGTACCAGGGGTTATCCAAGGTCTCAGCCAGCTCCGCCGGGGTATTGACCAGCGTGCTTCCCGTCAGTTCCTTGATCCTGTCTGCTGTGATCCTGCAGGAGACGATTACACTGTATCATTTGCTCGGCATGGGGTTTGTCTTCGCGGCCATTATTTTTGTATCGTTGGAGCCAAAAGAAAGGCTGACGGAGCGGAAAGCGGATGTGAAGACGTAAAAAAGCCGAGTGATCACTGTGATCCACTCGACTTTTGGCGGAGCTATTTTCTTTGGTTAAAAGCGGCTTACGATCCCTTCACTGCAGCGACCGTAGCCAATGCTGCTGCCAGATCCTCGTAAACCAGGTTGCCGACGACGATGGTGTCGGCAATCGCCGCCATTTCGGCAGCCTGCTGCGGCGTACGGATGCCCCCGCCGTAAAAGAAGTGGGCCTCATGCACGCCTGCCTTGCAGCCCTTGACCACCTCAGAATCGCCGTACTGTCCGCTGTATTCCAGATAGACAATAGGCAAACGGCATATCTGCGTCGCCACCTGCGCGTACGCTTTGGCCGTCGCACTGTCGGCGATCGGACGAGCCTGGGTCCGCTTCGCCGCTCCCGCTTCCGGGTTGGCGATCAGATAGCCCTCGGCAATAATTTCATCCCAGTGTATATAGGACCCGTATGCCAGCAGACCCGATACATGCGGCGCAAAGATCATGTCCGGGTCCCCGGCGTTTATGACAAGTGGAACAAAATACGAATCAAATCCAGGCACGACCGCCTCCAGCGAGGAAATCTCCAGGATGGTCGGCACGGCGTAGCGGCGAATTCGCGACATCAGCTCCAGCGTGTTGTCATACGTCACGCCGTACGTGCCGCCAACGATGATTGCGTCTGTCCCTGATTCGCAAATGGCTTCCAGCTCCGCGTCCCCGATTGTCTTGTCCGGGTCCAGCTTAAACGTATGGCGCCAGCCACGATAATCAATCACCCGTTGTTGCCTCCCTATTTGCCGATCCGCTCCAGCGCCATCTGATAGCCGTCATTGCCGTAGTTCAGGCAGCGTTTGACACGCGATATGGTCGCGGTGCTCGCACCGGTCTCTGCTTCGATCTGATTGTACGTAAACCCTTTGCGCAGCATACGCGCTACTTCCAGGCGTTGTGCCAGGGACTGCATTTCGTTTACTGTGCACAGATCATCAAAAAATTGATAGCATTCCTCGATGGTTTCCAATGACAGGACAGCTTCAAAAAGCTGCTCGATGCCTTTACCCTTCAATTTCTCCAGTTGCATGCCATTCACCCCGTTTATGGTTACGCTTCTGATTTCCCACTGTGAAATTTTTAAGCGCTAAAGTCCCATACATATCATAAAAGAAACGGGGGTAGGCTGCAAGCACTTACTGAAATTTGAGGTTTTGGGCAAGCCCTGGTGCATTCGGCACGATTTCGACCCAGGTCTGGCCAGGCAACAACGGCATTTCCTGTGTCATCGCATCATCTGCATACGCCTTGATTACCCCGTTGCTGCGCTTCCATTTCACCTTTTTGGCCTTGCCTTGCTGGAACAGGTAGCCGTCTCCTGGACCTACGACGTCCACATCCCGTCTGCCCTCATTATCCAAAACCCTGTGGCGTGCAGAGATGACCAGCACATTGGTCGCCGTCAGCTGCTTGTTGTCGCTTAGGTCGATATGCTCCTTGCCGTCTGTGAAGCGCAAGTACTTTTTCTGCTCGGCATCGTATTGAAAGCTTGCCTTGTTCAGCGAGTGAAACTCAATTTCGATCGTCGCAGCAGGCTCTCCGTCAGCTATCACGGCATCTTCGGGCAGGAAGGAGAAATGAATCGGTTCCGCCGTCGTCCGCATCCCCTTGTCGATCATCGCTTGCTCGAGCAATTCCGTATTGGTGTACAGATTATGCGGCGCTTTGCGGAATTGCTCCCGCCAGAAATACCTGCCGTTGGGAATTTCGTCGAGGTGGCTGTAGTCCGATCTGGTCAAGGTTTTCAAGGCATCTGGACTGCCTCCCGCATGGACCAGCATGGCATCGAAGCCGACACCCAACTGGATAAAATACGGGCGGATGCTGCGTACAGGACCGATGACATCCGGTTTTTGGCTTTGGAAGACGCTTAGGAAACGGGTCATCTCTCCTTCTGCCAATACCTCGTAAATGATGTCCGCCTGGTTCAAGCCCGTTTGGGGCCGGGCCGGGGGAGCATTGTTGATCATCACCATGATCGGGCGTTGTTCTGGCGGCTGATTGGTGCCGAGCCCGGTCAATGGAGACGTATAGGGATAGGTTGGTTCTTGCTTGGCTGGTGCTTCTACGATCGGAGCGGGCGGCTGCTCGGGTGCCGGCTTCGGTTCTACAACAGGCTGTGAGTTGCAAGCTGAGAGCAGCAGCAGCGAAAGTAGTACGAGAGAGGTTTTGATGTTTCGTTGCATGGAATCGCTCCTTCCTGAGTTCTCTTTTCTTTTCGCTTTTTGCAAAAGCGAATCCTGCCTTCCACATGTTTTCCACGATTCTCATACGGCTCTTTCACACATCGCATTTTTCGCTATGCTACAATGGAAGAAAAAGAGTGATGCAAAGCGAGGGATACACCATGGAAACTCCCTACCTCGTCTATCTCGTGGACGATGAGACCAACCTCCTGGAGCTCTTGCAATCCTACCTGGAGAGCGCGGGGTTGCAGGTGAGGGCTTTCGCAAACGGGACTGAAGTCGTCTCTGTATTGGAAGACGAACAGCAGCCGCATCTCTGGATTCTGGACATCATGATGCCTGACATCGACGGCTACGAGCTGCTGCGTCTGATCCGTCAAAAATCAGACGTCCCGATCATTTTTATTTCGGCACGCGATCAAGATGTAGATAAAATCATTGGTTTGGAGCTGGGCAGCGATGACTACCTGGCGAAGCCTTTTCTCCCACGGGAGCTGGTGATCCGGGCGAAAAAGCTGCTGCAGCGCACCTATGAAAAGGCCGTTCATGTCCCCGCTCCGACGCAGACTTTCCAGGATTGGGTGCAGATCGGTCCTTATCTGATTTCCGAAAAAGGACGGCAGGTGAAGGAAGGCGAGGAACTGATCGACCTGACTACGAAGGAATTTGAGCTGATCATCTACTTTTTGCACAATCTGGGCTTGGCCCTAAATCGCGAGCAGATTCTCACCTCCATCTGGGGAGATGACTATATCGGTTCGGATCGGGCGGTCGATGATCTGGTCAAACGAATCCGTAAGAAAATGAGCAAGTTCCCACTGGAGACCGTCTATGGCTTCGGCTATCGCCTGACCCGCGTATGAGCAAATTCCGCCTGAAAAACCTGCCGATCTCCCGGCAAATTCTGATCCTGTTCATGGCGCTGACCTCGATATTGGGGCTGGGGCTTGGTTTTGGCTATCCTTTGGCTGTCAAGCATTACCTGGTGAACAACACCTACGCGCTCCTGGAGGATGAACTGTACACCTTGTCCGAGCATATTACGTTCAATGAAAAAAACGAACTGCTCACTGTGCCCGCGACGGCTCCCTACTTTTTGCAGCTTCTGCTTTCGCGCTACGAGTATTCGTTCGACATGATCGTCTATTCTACGGACGGCCGTCATCTCGGCAGTCGAACCAGCGGCCGCATCACCTATGAGGACAGCATGGATCTGTTTCGCGAGGCCGCATCGCACCCATCCGGCAAGATACGGCACGGATCGTTGGAGCGCCGCGACGAAAGCTACCTCTTCGTCAGCAAAAAAATGGATTACCACGGCTTTCCTTATTATATTGTGCTTTTCTCCAAAGAGCAGGAGCTCAACCAGATCAACGCCATCCTGACCCGCCAGTTCCTTTTGGTATTCAGCCTGCTGCTGGTGTTTAGCTGGGTCTTGGCCATCTGGTTTAGCGGGTATTTGAGCAAGCCGTTGCGCAGTCTGGAAGAGCTGTGCAAAAAGATCGCCCGCCGCCAGTTTGATATTCCGCTGACGATGGATCGCGGCGACGAGATCGGACAGTTGGCCCGTTCCTTTGACTCGATGAAAAATCAGTTGAAGGAGTACGACGAATCACAGCGCCACTTTATCCAGAACATCTCGCATGAGCTGAAGACGCCGATCATGGCAATCCAGGGCTACACGCAGGGACTGATCGAAGGCGTCTTCCAGGGACCGCAGGCGGAAAAAGGGCTGACGATCATCATGGAGGAGAGCAAGCGACTGGAAAAAGTCGTCGGGCAGCTTCTCTACCTGACCAAGATCGAGTCCGTCGCTCAGATGATGCAGATGGGACGGGTTGATCTGAGCGAGATGTTCCAGCTCTTGAAGTTGCGCTTGTCCGTCCTGAACCCGCAGATCGAATGGAAGTTGGACCTCCCCGCCTCCCTGGTCATCGAGGGGGACGGCGAGCAGCTGAGCACCGCTTTCGTCAACCTCCTGGAAAATCAGCTTCGCTACGCCAAAAGCCGATTGGTCATCACCGGGAAGCAAGAAGGCCAACAGGTGGTCATCTCCATCTGCAATGACGGGCCGCCGATCGAAGAAGCGCTGCTGCCGCAGTTGTTCCAGCGCTTCCGCAAAGGAAAATCGGGCAAGCACGGCTTGGGTCTTGCCATTGCCAGGGCGGTCTTCGAGGCGCATGATGGCACGATTGTTGCCGCAAATACGGCGGAAGGACCTTGCTTTACGATGACGATTCCGGTCAAGCCGGGTGAATAAGTGAAACATGTTATATCATTGCAGAAGCCCCTTCTTCCAGACGGAAAAAGAGGGCTTCTTGTGTTACTGGAGAACCACTTCGTTGTAGCCGGCGAGCGTCCTTCATTTACGTAACCCTAGCTTCGGGTGTTTCCGAAAAGCCCAACTCTTGAATCAAGCGATACAGAAAGTAGAGACCTCGCATTTGGAGTTTAATCGTTTTATGCATGTAAGTTCGGATACTTTCAGCAAGATTCATCGTATACTCGCTGTTTTGTATATCTAAAAGAGCAATGGATTGCTTTAAGTTTACAGTCTCCTCGGAATATACAGTGTTCTGCAGCACCTGAATCATCCTGATTTTCATAAGATGTTCTTCGTGATAGAGACGGTATTCGTTATCAGTGTCCCGCTCAGCCGTAAACAAACCCATTTTCTCCCAATATCGGATTGCTGATTTCGGAGCCCCCGTTAGTCTGGAGACATCGTCGATGCGGAGGCGTTGGCTAACCTCGTAAGCTTGGCGACCTTCAGCATATGATTTCAACTCCTTTTCCAGTTGATCGAAACTTGCCTTTTCCCGATGAAGCTCAACCTCCCTTTCCCTAACGATCCACAATGCGTTTTCCAACTCATTTCTTTGAAGACCATGCAGGACTGCGGTTGTCACTTCCATTCCAAATGCCGGAGCCATGGCTTGAATACAGGCCAGATAGGCTTCATGCCGTTCAGTATACATCCGGTAACCATTTGCGGATCGCTCCGCAGGGGGGATTAACCCCTTCGCTTCGTAGTTCCGCAATGTGTTGGTGCTCAAGTTATATTTCGCTGCCAGTTTTTTGGGGCGATAGTTCATGCAATCCCACCTTTAGAAAAATAGGCGAACATTAAAAAAGTTGTAATGTTTTTCTATACTTCTCGTTGATTTCCTTCATGCATTTTCCTCAAACCTTCCAATTCGCTTACATGTTGTATGATGGAGTTAAAGCAATTGCGAGGAGGAGTTAGCATGATCATGAAACCAGTATTCCGTTCTGACATGACTATCGAGGAGATTGGCGAAGTAGGCAATCAGTATATCGAATCGGTATGGAAGACATTGTACGATTCGCTGTATGACCAGTTGACGATCGCTTTTTCTGAAATCGGGGATGCTGCCTACGGTCAGTATTTGGACCAGTTGATGCCTGCCATTTCTAATGGCCTTGAGGACGCAGGGTTCGATGCCACGGAACCCATCAAAGAACATGATTTCGTAATCGGGAAATGTCTGCTATTTCGTAACTCACTTGAAAAATGGGGCACCGAAGAAAATAGATCCAGAATTTTCTGGAATGTGATACGCGGGAAAGAAAGTCAACAACCTATTGGAACCTTACTGACTGAAATCCCTCATTCTCATCTGAAGTTCGAGCTTCCTTCGGCACCTGTACTCTATTCGCTAAAAGAGCATGAGAGGGGACAGATTACACAAGGGATTCGACAGATCAAGCAAAAAGAATCATGGAATCTGGAGGGTAGCGTATGAGACACAAGATTATGGAATATGTGGTCAACAACCAAGACTCGGGACCGTACGGAATCACTGCTGGGAGAGACGGTATTATTTGGTTTACACAACAAAAGGGAAATCAGATCGGGAGAATAGACGCTGGAGGAACCATTCATTCTTTCCCCATTCCGACAGCAAACGCTGGAGCAATGTCTATCATTATGGATCGGACCGATAACCTGTGGTTCACAGAATATAACGCAAATAAGATCGGACGAATGTCGATGAACGGTCAATGTACAGAATATGAGCTGTCGTCTGAGGGCTCTGCGCCCTTCGGTATAGCAGAAGGCCCTGACGGTGGGATCTGGTTTACCGAGATGAATAACGGGAGG
Source organism: Brevibacillus sp. (assembly GCA_035645495.1). Taxonomy (GTDB): domain Bacteria; phylum Bacillota; class Bacilli; order Brevibacillales; family Brevibacillaceae; genus Brevibacillus. Next base: position 20,162 of record DASQMM010000580.1, read on the forward strand.
ATCGGAAGGATAACTGCGGAAGGAGAGATTACAGAGTTTGATCTGCCTGCCCCGGGTACGTTCCCCTCTTTTATTACTTCAGGGCCTGACAGCGCGTTATGGTTTACGCAGAATCAAAACAACACGATCGGAAGAATAACAATCGATGGTGAAATAACGGAATTTCCCATTCCCACACCGAATTCCTGGCCTGTTGGCATTACGAGCGGGCCAGATGGGGCCTTATGGTTTGTGCAAATTATGGGTAACCGGATCGGAAGAATTACTACTTCAGGCGAGATCAAGGAATTTGAGATTCCCACACCAAACGCTCGCCCCCATGCTATTGTATCCGGAACGAATGGAGATCTTTGGTTTACGGAATGGGGAGGCAACAAAATTGGCCGAATAACCATCGATGGAAAAATTACAGAATATCCGATACCTACGAAGAATGCAGAGCCGCATGGTATTACGGTAGGTGCAAACGGGGATATTTGGTTTGCTGAAGAGTGCAATCAAATTGGGCGTCTGATCCTCCTACCCTCGTTGGAGAAATAAAAAACACAAATCGATCTTGGAAGGGAAGAATCAGAATGCTTCCATTTTATGTGTTAATCGCTTCATTTTTGCTCTTTCAAGTTGTTGGTCTGGTTGGCTTTCCGTATTTTGATGACTGGCAAACATCACTTCAGGGAGCGGTGGCTATCATGCTGCTTTTCTCCGCTTCCGCTCACTGGGGGACGAGACGACCCGATCTGATACGAATGGTTCCACCCGTTTTCCCACAGCCGGGTTGGATCGTGAGTGTCACTGGTTGGTTGGAAATTGCAGGGGCTATCGGTATCCTGATTCCCGCCACTTCTAAGGCAGCCTCTATAGGCCTGGCAATGCTGCTGATTGCAATGTTTCCTGCGAATGTGCGAGCGGCCAAGGAAAGACTTACAATCGGAGGGCGTCCAGTACCCAATCTGTTTCTCCGAACGGCGCTTCAGCTTATCTTTCTGACGGCGGTTCTTTTAGCAGGCGCGGCAGTTGATTAAACTGAAATGAACGAGGCGGTCTAAGACTTTTTTTGTTCCTAGGCCGCCGCTGTTTCATTTACTTTCTCCGTTTTGATCAAGGCAACGATGCCCTCACTCCATACCATGCCGCGGATCGAGTCGAGATCTTTGGCGCACAGAATCGAAACTACCGGGCAGCGGACAGGGCTTCATCTCCAGATCACGGTCAAGACACAGCAGTCCGCTCATGAGTTGGCTCGAAATCCTGGAAGGATAGATCATAAAATAAGCTGCCAGCATGACTTTGATCCTATTGTTGCAACATCCATTTTTTGGTATTCTATTCCCAAGCCTTATAGATCCAAAAGGTCAGGGAGGAACAGGCATGAATCAAGATTTTGAAAAATTGCTGTTGCTGATCGGATATGGATTTATCTTCTTTCTCGGACTTCTTGTATGTATCGGAATTGCGAATTTCGTCCTTTCTTCTGGCTAGTCGCAAACCCTTCTCTTAAAAGAGAAAGTCGACAAACGTATACCGCTCGACCGTCTGAAAGCCAAGCTTTTCATAGATTTGTCTCGCCGGCAGATTGTCGGCAAATACACATAAGTAGACATTGGCAGATTTCGCGGCTGCGATCCGGCAAATGTCAGAGGTTATCTGTACCCCCAAGCCTCTGCCATGACAGGCTGGAGCTACGCCGATGTTTCCAATCTCCACGTAATCTTCCGAATAGATATGGAATCCCGCCAGCGCTATCGGCTCGGCGTCATCGAAGATCCCGATATGCGGCATGTCGAGCAGTTCATCGGCGCGAAAACTGACCATCCCGATTTGCCTCGCCAGGCTACTCATCGCATCTACGTCGTCTCTCTTCACCAGACGAGAGTTTCCTTGCGGGAGAAGTTGTTCCTTCTGCGTCCATTTTTTCAAAAGCATTGTCCGCTTCGACTGGACATGCGGGATGAATAGCTTTGGCAGATGGCGCTCGGCTACAGTGAAGACCGCTTTCGTTGATTGCGGAGGCGAAGAGATACCTACTTCGACACGTACACGCTCCAGCATCTCCCGAACGTCATAGCTTTCTATCTCCTCATCTACATGAATAGTAAACGCATGAAACGGCATCCCCTTTAGATAGGAACCGATCACCAAACCGCTTTTGCCTTCAGCGCGATCCTCTACAAGTGTCAACGAACGCTCAGGTCGAATATATAGATTGCCATGCAAAATGTAAGCCTCTTCCCGGGAAACCTTGCCAAGCCATCTATCCTGTCCGGCCCCTTTTTCCCAAACCTTCATGAAAATCACTCCATTCCGTATTTCCCTATTGACGTCTCTCCCCATCAACGTTACCATGATGAGAACACTTGGCTGTGCCAAGCTTTTTGGCATAGCTAGGACAATCCGATTCGTAGAGAAAATGGTAACTTACACTTATCAGGAGGAGAGAAATTTGGCTACTTTTTACACTGAACCATCCCGCACCTTTAATGAGTATCTGCTGCTGCCCAATCTGACAACCAAGGAATGCACTCCGGCAAATGTAGATTTATCCACCCCGATTACTAAGTTTAAAAAAGGGGAAAAACCGGCGATCTCCCTCAACATACCGTTCTCATCAGCAGTCATGCAAGCGGTATCCGACCATCATATGGCGGTGGCTTTGGCTCGATGTGGCGGTATTTCCTTTATTTTTGGCTCCCAATCCGTTGAAAGCCAGGCAACCATGGTGCGCAAGGTCAAAGCGTACAAGGCTGGCTTCGTGGTCAGCAAGTCCAATCTGACTCCTGACCAAACACTCAAAGACATCCTGGCATTGAAAGAACAGACCGGCCACTCCACCTGTGCGGTCACCGAAGACGGCACCGCCAAGGGCAAGCTGCTCGGCATCGTGACAGGACGCGACTACCGGATCAGCCGCGACTCGCTGGATAAAAAAGTGAGCGACATCATGACACCTTTCTCCTCCCTGATCTATGCCAAGTCCGGCACGACCTTGTCGGAAGCCAACGACCTCATCTGGGAGCACAAACTGAATTGTCTGCCGATCGTTGACGAAAATCAAAATCTCGAGTTCCTGGTCTTCCGCAAAGACTATGACTCTCGCAAAAACAATCCGCTCTCTCTCCTCGACGCAAACAAGAGCTACATCGTCGGAGCCGGGATCAACACCAAGGACTACAAGGAGCGCGTACCTGCGCTGGTCGAAGCAGGTGTCGACATCCTCGTGATCGACTCTTCGGACGGCTTCAGCGAATGGCAAAAGGAAACGGTTGAATACGTAAAAGCCAATTTCAATGTGCCGATCGGTGCCGGAAACGTAGTAGACAAGGAAGGCTTCCGCTACCTCGTTGATGCTGGCGCAGATTTCATCAAAGTAGGGATCGGTGGCGGTTCGATCTGCATCACGCGCGAGCAAAAAGGAATCGGACGCGGACAAGCCTCTGCTGTCATCGAGGTGGCGCAAGCTCGCGACGAGTATTTCAAAGAGACCGGCATCTACATCCCGATCTGCTCCGACGGCGGAATCGTGCATGATTACCACGTGACGCTCGCTCTGGCGATGGGCGCGGATTTCGTCATGCTGGGCCGTTACTTCGCACGCTTCGATGAGAGCCCGACCAAAAAAGTGAAGATCGGAAACAACTTCGTGAAAGAATACTGGGGTGAAGGCTCCAACCGCGCGCGCAACTGGCAGCGTTATGACAGTGGCGGCAAGCAAAGCCTCGTCTTTGAAGAAGGGGTCGACTCCTACGTGCCTTACGCAGGTTCTCTGCGCGAAAACCTGGATCGTACGCTGAACAAGGTGAAATCCACCATGTGCAACTGCGGCTCGCTATCCATTCCGGAATTGCAGCAAAAAGCCAGAATTACGGTCATCTCCGCAACCAGCCTTGTCGAAGGCGGCGCGCATGACGTCATCCTCAAGGAAAGCAGCATGGCTGCTGAGTAAAGCCTGAAAAAAAGGACCCTCCCCACGGAACAGTGACCGGCAAGTGAGTCACGTTCCGTGCTGGTGAG
>DASQMM010000581.1:0-2836 GCA_035645495.1 Brevibacillus sp.
TCGGCTGCGTTCCGTAAGCTATCGGATTATTCCTGATAGAATCGTCACTGGTACCTACCTTCTGGCCGTCGGAGTCGCACAAGGGCATATTGAGTTGACCAACACCATACCGGAGCATTTGACGGCATTGATTGAGGTTGCACGTAGCTGCGGTGTTGAAATCAAAACCCGCCATGATATAATGGAAATCAAATGCACCTCACGTCCTCGCGCTTACGACCGGATCATTACATCTCCATACCCGGGATTTCCTACTGACCTGCAGGCGCAATTAATGGTTTTCCTAGCACAAGCGAGAGGAACAAGCGTCATCAAAGAGACGATATTTGAGGGAAGATTTAAACATGTGAATGAATTAGCGCGAATGGGCGCATCCATATACGTAGATCTGGGCTCTGCCATTATTCGGGGCACCAATAAATTGACAGCGACGAGTGTGGAAGCGACAGATCTGCGGGCAGGAGCAGCACTGGTTTTAGCAGGGCTGACTGCTGAAGGGGTCACTACGGTGAACCAGATCCATCATATCGACCGGGGGTATGAGCGGCTAGAGCAGCAGTTGCACCAGCTTGGTGCCGATATTACACGGGTGTCGATATAGGAAGGGAATGATCAGCGGCATACTGCTATGCCGCTTTCCCTGTTTTTTATATTTACAAAAAATTCCATCTCTCAAATGAGGGATGATGGGAATTTGCAGGCATCTTACGCCTAGCATGAGCGAGGATGGTTAGGACGATGGCGGCATTCGAGGAACGCATTCCCCAAGTCAAGCAACAACGTCCCCGCCGAAGGGGAAACCGCAAGCTGATTGTACTACTCGTGCTTTTTTTTCTTACAGTTCTCATCATTGTATTTATTCGTTCTCCATACAGCAAGGTGCAGGAAATTCAGGTGTTCGGAAATGACATCTATACTGCGGAAGAAATTGTTGCCCAGTCTGGATTAACCCTAGATATGCAATTCCTCAATGTCTGGGAGGGAAGCGTGAGAAGCAATCTGAAGCCGCTTGAAGGAATCAAGGATGTTGCTTTGACCCGGCAGTTCCCGGGCGTCATTCAGTTGCATGTCACGGAAGTAAAACGCGTTGCTTTCTGGAACGGACAGGATGGAACCCGCTACCCGCTCCTCGAGAACGGCTATGTCCTCAAACAGGTGGATTTTTCCAAGCGCGTGGTGGACAGGCCGTTGATCAGCTCCTGGTCTGCGCCAGAGCTGCTTCCTAATTTAGCCAAGTCGCTATCCAACCTTTCACCGGCGGTATTGGGTGAAATTTCCGATATCGCGCTGACTCCAACCGTGTATGATAAACAACGTGTGCGTCTGTTTATGCGTGACGGCAATGAGGTGCGCAGCGTCGTCTACAAGCTGGATAAGATGATGAACTGGTATCCGGCGATCGTGAAGGAGTTGCCAAGCGATTCAAAGGGTGTGCTGTCGCTCTTTGAGCAGCCTTGGTTTGTCCCATATGGGAAGGGGGAAGAAGCCGTTCCGTTGCCTGACCGCGGGGGACAAGCCCAAAATCCGCAGTAAACTAGCAAAAGGGGAAAGCAGAAAATGAATCGTCGCAACAAGTTTCATGTGTATTTGACCATCGTGACGTTTTGTACCGGCTTTCTGGTGGCGACCTCGATCGAGACGACCAAGTTGATGCGGAAAGAACGGATGAACGATCAGCTATTCCAACAGGAAACCCAATTGAACGAGCGGATTCTGGCGGAAAAGGAGCAGAACCGGCATCTCGAGAATCAATTGCTCGATTTGCAGCGTCAGGTCGGGAAGGTTGAGGAAGCGATGGCAACCCGAAAAGCGGAAGCCGCGGAGATTCTCAGCCAGTTGGAAGCGGCGCGGATGCAGGCCGGAGTGGTAGCGGTAGAAGGACCCGGCATTGTCGTGACCATGCAGGATTCGCAACACGCTGCTTCCAGTCCGGATATTACCAACTACATCGTGCATGAACATGATGTGCGTCTCGTCGTCAACGAGCTGCGTCTCGCTGGAGCAGAAGCAATCAGCATCAACGGACAGCGGTTGGTGAGCAACTCCTCCATTCGCTGCATCGGTCCGACAATTATTGTGAATGGGGTCAAATCTGCCGCTCCATTCGTAGTGTCAGCAATCGGTGATCCGGAAACATTGGAGGGAGCCTTAAACCTGCCAGGAGGGGTATTACAAACCTTGCAGGACTTCGTACAAATCGACGTTGCCAAACAAAATGCTATTCAGTTGCCAGCTTTCGTAGGGGATGCCAAATCCAAACACTCCTAGTTGAAGGATGCGTTTAACCATGTTGCAAAAAAGCCGTAAAATCACGTTTATTCTTGCTATTATTAGTGCTATCATAGGTGTGATGTTGACCGTTCAGCTGCGCAGCAGTTTGGACCCGGTGCACAAGGAATCCAGAAGCATCGCAGAGCTACGGGCCTCCCTGCAAAAGGAGCTGGAAAAACATAAAAACCTGCTAGCCGACATCTCCAAGTACAATCAGTTGTACTACCAGTACGAGACAGCACTGAGTGAGGATGAGAGCCTCTCTGTTATGAGGGAAGAGCTGGCACGTAATCGGAAAATGGGTGGAATGGTTGCGGTAGAAGGACCCGGGATTATCCTCAACATCGTGGATCAGGTATACGATGAGCATGTCATGGACGAGCATGTGCCAGCGCCAGTGATCGGCGGGTATACAATCGATGATGAGGATTTGCGATGGCTGGTCAATATCCTTTTTGCGAATGGTGCGCAAGCCGTTTCCATCAATGGACATCGCTTGATTGCCACGACAGCTATTCGCAATGTAGGGGATGTGATACAGATCGACACAAGAACGGTGCAACCT
>DASQMM010000582.1:0-7257 GCA_035645495.1 Brevibacillus sp.
GTCGGGGTGTTTGCCTGGGTCGTCCTGCCGAAGCACGTCGATGTCATGCCAGGCAGCCAATTGAAGGCCCAGGTGACGGGGAATAAGGGCTTGATTGGCGTATTTGAAAACAAGATGCTGTACCCGGCCTTTTTAGGCGGATTTGCCGTGCTGTACGCCCAAGGAACCATCATTTACGAGGTTCCGTTGCTGATTCAGCGGCAGGGATTGTCTCCGGCTGTAACAGGAATTCTTTTTAGTTTGAAGGGGCTTGGGACACTCGCGATCCTCTGCCAGTTCTGGCTTCTGAAAATCTCCGTGGAAAACCGGATCTTCGCATCGTTCGCCGTATTGAGCCTCTTGCTCTACATCCTGGCGATCGGGGCGCCGGTGCCAATTCAGGTGATGATGTTTCTGATGGGCGGCTGCTTCGGTGTGCTTTTCCCCGCCTTGGCGACGATTCTTACTGTCTATTCACCCAGGGAGCTGTATGGAAGTGTCTTTAGCGTTTATTCGGCGGTGCTTTCCCTTGGTGCAGTCATCAGCCCGATTGTGGCAGGTCTGCTCAGCAACTGGCACCACGCCCATTTCATCGCGTTTCTCGTCACGGCTACTGTTTGTCTGTTGGGTGGTGTGCATCGTTGGCTGGTGAGCGGAGTCGTTCGGTAAAGACGGGTTCAAAAAAGGCTATGATGCGAGTGCCAGCAGGCATTCCATCATAGCCTTTTCCTATGGAGTAAATGGATTCATTTAGCTAAAAAGCGCAATACACGTTGGTTTACATATTCTGGCTGTTCCATCGATACAACGTGGCCGGCATTTTTCACAATTTCGGCTTCAATCCCTGGGACCAAAGCAGAAGCGCGAAGTAAGGCCGATTGAGAGTCATACATGACTTCGTGCTCTCCCAATAATAAAAGAATGGGAACTTGTACTGATTTTAATTCGTCGTCAGTGAAAACATACGGAAATCCGTCAGCTTGAGGCTTTAGATTCCTTGCTACATCTTGCCACATAACTGCTGCATGATACTGTTTCGCAAAAATCGGGTGTAAGCCATTACGATCTGCCATCATCCACTTTATAAAATTCTCAACTCCGTTAGGCTGTACAAGACCAAAGGCGTATGTATAAAAATCTTGATGAAAGGGTTGGAACGTTTCAGCAGGACTCAGTATGATGGCACTTTCTACTCTTTCCGGCGCACGTAAAAGAAAATTCATCGTATGAAGCCCACCAAGCGAAAGTCCGATCATCTGCGTCTTTTCGATCCCAAGGTTGTCAAACACATCTAGAAGCCAGTCGGCGTAACCCGCTCTTGTACCATGTAAATCAGTAGGAATACTTTTGTTCTTATCACCGATGATGTCGATGGCATAGGTTCGGTATTGGGCACTCCAATCGTTAATATTGGGATACCACATGGTAGAGCTGAACAGTGCACCATGCAGCAATACGAGCGGAGGGGCATCCTTTGGACCACTTGCAATCACATGTGTTTGACCGAAGCGGGTAGATACGTAGAAGGTTTCGTAATCGACGGGCCAAAGAGCCAGGCTTTCGTCATAGGTTTGATAATAGAGAATGCCGCTGTCATGTAATGGTGGATTAATCGGTGAATGGTTTGACATACAAATCTCCTCCCAATCCTGCTATATTGATGTGTCGATAAATGAAGTATCGGCTGTAACAGATTTCATTTAAAATATAATACAGTATGTAAACGATGTCAAATAACCTTTATTTAATAGCGTTAATTTATATATAACAGCATTTTAAAATTTTGTGTTACAGTATTTTGGCTAGGCCAATTCCCTCTATTTTTTGACGGTTCTCTAATGAAAATATGGAAATCACACTGGTTGAGGATAGCCGAGGATTTCCAGCCCATTCTGATGAAGGCCAGAAACTGTGACAGGGATTTGAAGAAGAAGCGAACAGGCTTTACTTCCCTATGCAATTGCCAGCAAAAAGAAAAACCTACCCAAGGTAAGCACGGGACTGACCCCCGTCCGTAGGACAGGGATCAAAACACCTTAGCCAATTAAGCAGCCAGTTGCCGAAATTGAATCGGTGACTGGTTGTTTAGTTTCGTTTGAATACGAATTGAGTTATAGTAATGAATGTAGTCTTGAACAATCTGTACAACGATGGCCGTCGTTGTACAGGAAAAATCTTCGAGATAGAACGTTTCAGACTTTAGCGTGGAATGGAACGATTCTATGGGGGCATTATCAGCAGGTGTACCCTTACGGGACATGCTCATGGTAATGCCCTTTTCCTTTACAGCCTGTTGAAACGCATTGGATGTATAAACGGAACCTTGATCACTATGTAACATGCAGTTCGCTACTGCGGGCAGCTGGTGCAACGTATCTAAAACCAAGCTTGTATCTTGTGTATCTCCAATACTGTATGCGATGATCTCGCCGTTGTACAAGTCCATGATGCTAGATAAATACAACATTTTGCTGCCGAAAGGCAGGTAAGTAATATCTGTAACTAGCTTTTGTAAGGGTTGTTCCGCATGAAAATCACGTTTCAACAGATGATCAGCAACCTGGATCGGTTGTCCGGTTCCCTTTCGCTTTTTCACTTTCACTCGACACTGCAAGCCTTCTTTCCTCATGATCCGTTGCACTCGTTTATGATTCACGCGCATCTCTTGGCGTAAAAGTGCAGTGATTTTTCGGTATCCATAGCGAAATTTATGTTCGAGACATAGTTTACGAATACGTGTGACAATTGTCTTTGAAATCTGTTGTGTATTCCTTTGCTTTTTCCACCGATAGTAGGTGGAACGAGCAATGCCTAGCCATTGACACGCTTGTTGAACAGAAACCGCTCCCTTTATGGAATCCATCCACTGGACTACTGCTTCTGGTGACACCTCCTTTCCCACTCCTTGTACTTTTTTAAGACATCCAATTGTTGCTTTAAGAAGCGAATTTCCTGGTTCAATCTTTCAACTTCAGATGTAACCTCTGGTCCTTTCCCATACGTGTACTGTTTACCTACTGGTTGTTCAAAGCGGTGAGTTTCGCCATTTCTGTACCAACGTAACCATGTTTTCACCTGTGTTTTATTCTTGATACAGAGGTGATCCATTATTTCTCTCATTGATACACCCGCCAACCTCATTTCAACAGCCTTTAACTTAATTTCCGCAGGATAACTTACTCTCGTTGCCACAAAAAAACACCTCCAAGTTGTCTCCATATCTTACGACATGGTCGCATTCTCTTGAAGGTGTTTTGATTTGTCTTACCTTGTGGGGTCAGTCCCGCACCAAAGGTAGGTTTTTGAGACTTTCATGGAATTGAGCCGCCGGACACATTATCTTTCGCTCACTCGTCCCCCGTAGCAACTGGGTTCTCAGGGTAGCTTACCCAATCGCTCCAGCTTCCGGCATACAGCTTGGCATCCGGTCTACCCGCAGCATGCAGGGCGAGCAGATTGGAGCAGGCCGTCACACCAGATCCGCAGTAGACGATGATCTCTTTATCAGCAAAAGGGGCAATCCGCTCGTCCAGCTTTTCTTTTGCCAGCAAGGTTTGTTCAGAGGTGAGGTTGTCCTTGTAAAAGAAGTTCAGAGCCCCAGGGATGTGACCTGCCTTGGGATCGAGCGGCTCCACCTCTCCGCGGTACCGTTCGCCTGCGCGAGAGTCGAGCAGCACCGTTTCTGGACTTCGCTCCCGCACCCCCTGGACATCGACAAGCATCTCGGGTCTCACAGCCGGGACGAAGGTGCTTGGGACAGGAGAAGGCGATTCAGCCGTGACTGCAAAGCCAGCTTTTTTCCAAGCGGAGTAACCCCCTTCAAGTACAGCAGTGTTGTCATGCCCGAGGTAGCGCAAGAGCCACCATAAGCGGCCAGCATACGCCATATCCTGGTCGTCATAGGCGATGACAGTTTTGCTCTGATCGATGCCAGCTTGCGAAAAGAGGGAGACCAGATCGCTGATTTCCGGTAGAGGGTGACGGCCTCCATGCTCCTTTTTTTCACCAGACAGATCGCGGCTTAGATGAAAGTAAAGAGCCCCGGGAATGTGATCCTCCTGAAATGCCTTTTCTCCGGCTTCCGCATCCGTGAGGACGAAACGGCAATCGACGATGATGATGTGCTCATCTTCGAGATGGTCGTGGAGCCACTGCGGGCTGACGAGTGTTTGCATCGTTTTCCCTACTTTCGTTTTTTTCTCCATCATAGCAGATGGGGGAGGGATCAGGTAGAATATTCAATGGAATGAGAGGGAAAGGAGCTGGACCAATGAAACGCATCTTCCGCTATTTTTTAGAAGGACTTCTGTATGTGATCCCCCTGGCTGTGACCGTTTATATCCTCTATAAAATCTTCGTCATCGTGGATAGCTGGCTGAATCTGCCCATTCCGGGAGTAGGTTTTATCCTGACCTTGGTAGGGATCTTCATCATCGGATTTTTGGCCTCCAATGTACTCACACAGGGGATCATGTCGTTGATTTCCCGACTGTTTGAAAAAATGCCGTTTATCAAACTGATCTACACGTCGATCAAGGACTTGATCAGCGCTTTTGTCGGAGAGAAAAAGAGCTTTGACAAGCCCGTCCTTGTGACATTGACCAAAGAAGGCTTTCCGAAAGCTATTGGCTTTATTACCAAAGAAGATCTGGAATCGTTTGGACTTTCTGATCATGTGGCTGTTTACCTGCCGCAGTCGTATAACTTTGCCGGCAATCTGCTGATCTTCCCCACCGAACAGGTAACCTTGCTCGACGCTGACAGCACAGAGGTTATGGCATTTCTGGTCTCGGGCGGAGTATCAGGCAAATAAAGCGTCTCTCAACCAGAGACGTCGATATCCTGTTTCTTGCTTTTCTTCAAAATACGGCGCACATCCCCATTGAGTATCAGGTTGGTCAGTACCCCGGCGACGAGGCCCCAGAAGGCCGCCCCAATGCCGCCAATCGAGATCCCGGAAATCGTTACGAGAAACGTAATCAAGGCGCTTTCTCGCTCTGAGGGCTCGCTCATGGCAGATGTCAGGCTGGATGAAAGAGAAGCGAAGAGGGCCAAACCGGCGATGACGGCGGTCAATTCCTTGGGAAAAGCGGAAAAGACTGATACAATGGTCGCTCCGAACATGCCGAACAAAAGATAAAACAAGCCGGAGGAAATGCCGGCGATGTAGCGCTTGCCCAGGTCGGGATGTGCTTCCTTCCCGGTGCAAATCGCTGCGGTGATCGCCGCCAGATTGATTCCGTGCGAGCCGAAGGGGGCCGTCAGGAGCGAGGCCAGCCCAGTCGTGGCGATCAGCGGGCTTGCGGGCGTGTCGTAGCCGTCCGCTTTCAAGACACCCATGCCGGGAGCATTTTGCGAAGCCATCGTCACAATAAACAGGGGAACGCCCAACCCGATTATGGCATCCAGCGAAAACGTAGGCATGGTAAAAATCGGTTTTACCAGCTCCACCTGAATTGTATCAAAGTGCATCCGGCCAAAACCAAGCGCCACAGCTGTTCCGACGAGAAGCGCAATAACGACTGCGTAGCGCGGCGTCCAGCGTTTGGCGCATAAATAACTGATCAGCATCGCGATGGCAAGCGCTGGAAAATCCGGTATCGATACGAATACCTGAACCCCGAAGGAGAGCAGGATACCGGCCAGCATCGCTGTCGTGATCGCTTGCGGTACATAAGCCATGATTTTGGAAAAAAGACCGGAAAAACCAAGCAGGGTAATGGCCAGCCCAGAAATCACAAAGGCTCCGATCGCATCGGAAAAGGAATAGGCTGACCAGCTTGCTACAAGGAGTACCAGCCCTGGGGTAGACCAGGCCGTAATGATTGGCGCCTTGAACCAGATGCTCAGCACGATTGCGCTCAACCCCGTCCCAAAGGAGATGGCCCAAATCCAGGAGGAGACCAGCTCATGGCTCAAGTTGACGACCTCGGCTGCCTGAAAGACGATCAGGAGAGGCCCCGCATAGGAAACCATAGTGGCGATTAGTCCGACGATAAAAGCAGAAATAGAGAAGTCAGTGCGAAGTTGGCGCAGACGTGAATACAAAAAGGGTGCCCCTTTCTATGGATTTGTCTGATGATTCAGGATGTTTGCTCCCTATTATACCTGCTCTGATCTGTTTTGGCGTCAGGAGAGTTACGATTTTTCATGCAAGATATACCGAATGGTCCGCTTGGTGATATTGAGCTTTTTGCTGAGAAGCTGCCGGTCTCCCTTGGTCTCGGTGAGTCCTTTTTCGATGATGGCTCTGCTCAGCTCTGTCTCCAGTTGTTTCAGTCTGCTGGTGAGATAGGCAAAATCGAGCTCATCAATCGATTTGACGTTGTGTGTAACCGCTTGGATAAATCGTGAGCACTCCAGATCCAAGCGCTGGGAGAATTCTGATGCAAAAGAGGCGGAGGGGCGTGTGTCCCGTGCTTTTTCACGAACATTGGCAGGCAAATGCTCGGCGCGCAATACCCGGCATTCATGCAAGGCCAGTGTTTGATTCAAAACATTGATGAGCTGTCTGACGTTCCCGGGCCAATCATACTGCTGCAATACCACCACTGCCTCGCGATCGATTTCACATGAAAAATTCCCTCTTTTTTCTAGAAATGCCTGGGCAATCGCAGGTATATCCTGGACGCGTTCCCGCAGCGGAGGAATTGCAAGCTTGATCCCTTCCAGGCGGTAAAGCAAATCTCGGCGAAACCGGTTCATTTCCACCTCGTGCTCCAAATCCCGATTCGTAGCAGAAATAAAGCGGATGTTGCTCTGTGTTACCTGCTCGCCCCCGATACGAATGAATTCCCCACTCTCCAGGGTGCGCAAGAGCTTAACCTGAATCGATGCCGGGGCTTCTCCGATCTCATCGAGGAAAAGCGTCCCGTTATGGGCAAGCTCGAAAAAGCCTTTGCGTGCTTTCGATGCCCCGGTAAAAGCTCCTTTTTCATAGCCAAAGAGCTCACTTTCCAGCAGGGATTCGGGGACAGCCCCGCAGTTGAAAGCAACGAAAGGGTGGTGGGCTCGCGAGCTTTCCCCGTGGAGAAAACGCGCCATTAATTCCTTTCCTGTGCCCGTTTCTCCCTCGATCAACACATGGATGGCCTTGGGGGCCAGTTTTTTTGCGATGGCGGCCACCTTTGCCATCGGACTGCCGGGTGTAAAGACAATCCCGTACGCCGCAGCTTGTTGAACCAGATCATGCTCCTGGTCGACGGACGCCTCGAGCAAGGAATCGATGATTCGCTCCAGACCGTCGAGATCATCGAATGGTTTTTCCAGATAATCCTT
>DASQMM010000583.1:0-3455 GCA_035645495.1 Brevibacillus sp.
GGGAAATGGTTCTTCCGTAAACAGCATTGTGCCATCCTCCAACTGCATGTGAAACAGACTCATCACTTTCCCGAGCGGATGTATCTTGATCTTTTCAGCCAGCTCCCGGTCTTCAAGCATCAGCTCTGTCTGAATCATCAGGGTGACCATGTCGCCAGCCCCGGCCAAATGGGTGGAAATGATTGCGCCAGCCGCATTCATCAGAGCCGCGTCCGTCGATCCTCCTCCCATATCCAAGATCACGAGGGGCGTCCGCGTGCCAGGCGTCGTCAGAGCACCGCGAATCGCCATCTCTGCTTCGATTCCTCCTACCTCCACTGCAATACCCAGTTCAGCCTGCAATTGATCCGCCACTCGGCGAATGGAGAGTTGCTCCGTCTTGACCATGGAAGCCAGTGCTACTCCGCTTTCCATCGCCACTTCTCCCGCCATCGCCCCGCCAATGGACTGAGGAATGACCGCGTTGACCGCTAACAAATCCGAAATCGTAATCTCAGAGGCAGACTGTCCGGTCAATGCAGCCAGATGCTGGCGCAGTCCGTGAAACATACCCCCGACGTTCGTCCCAGTCTCTCCCTGCACATCGACCAGTGTCCCAATTCTGTCATAGGCGTACATGATCGCACCTGCTCCGTCGTTAATCGGGACTTCCATACGGCGCTGTGAACCGATCAGTACGATCCTGCCCGCCTCAATTTTTCGCTCCACTACTTCCCCTTTGGGCATCTGAATGACAACGGCGGAACGGTTGCCCACTAGCGCCTTTGCTACCGGCGCGATCTGAATCGTCTGCTCAGGATCGAGCTGAAACAACGTCGCCAGCCCGTACGGATTGCTCAACTGGCGTATCGTATACCCAGGAAGCGCCACCTCTACCGCAGCCTGCCGGTACAGCGGCACCTTGCCGATCAAAGAAACCTCATCTACGATCGGCATTTTATTGTGTAAACGGTTATGAATTAATACACCGTCATCCTTCTGCACGATGGCACCTGTGATCAAATAGCCTCTATCAGCCAACACGTTGATTCGATGGGCCACCCATTCATAGTCAAACTCCTTAGAGATCACAACAATACACGGTTCTCCAGGGGCCATCTTTTCCTCCAGCTCAGTGATCGGAGCCGTCACCCCCAGAGCCAGACCGGCTCCGCCTGGTGTGTCGGGATTGTGACCGATCATCGAGGATTCGGTAATCACGGTTTCACTGATGAGATCCATCGCCAGATCACCAATCACCGGAACTGCGTCATTAAGCAGGACCAAGCTGATCTCATCTACGCTGATCCCTGCCTTTTTGGCAGCTTCCTTCAGCGCAAGACTGATTCCTTTCACGTTTTCAACCGTTCCTTTGACTCCCGTCGTCTTGACCAGATGCTGGCTAAAAAACGTCGCTCTGTTCCCCTCGATCTGCGCCAGCGCTACCTCTGTGGACGAATTTCCTATATCGACGCCAGCCACGATTCGTCGCATCCCCTTTACTCCTCAAGCTTTTTTAGATGGCCACGACGTTCGTAGACATCTGCCGCTTCCCGGACGAGTGCTGCATTTTCGACTGCTCTGTACTCCTCTTCCAACTCACGCGCGATCGCGAGCAGTTCATCCTTGGTCGAACGGTTGGGCCGAAGTGCGTTGTAAATCTGCAGGATGCGATCGTCCGCTATGCCGATGAGTTCTGCTGCTCTCCGGAAATTTTGCGCTAACTGTGTTCTACCCAAGCTGTCGGAAATCTGGGCATGGAGCAAAAGCGTATCGGGACTGATCCGTAAATCCGCGCTGGTCACTTCCCCTGCCAGCGCCGCATCCAGGGTCAGCGATTGATAAGCCTTTTTAGTCGGCGTAAATAACAGCTCAGGACGTTTGGCTCCCAGCGGATAATGTTCCCTGGTCAGTCTTTCCATCCTATCTCCTCCTATCCGACGATTTTGAATTCCGCAGTCACTTCTCGCGGTCTCGCTTCCGCTACAATGGCCTGGCATTCTTTCAGATACAGGATCGCAGCCACAGCCTGGTATTTGGGTCGCGCCATCTGATCATTGACCACCGGAACAGGGCTGGGACTCCCTCCTCGTGCGTAAACAGCTGCATTGCGCCCAATCGCGCGATACGTGTCCAGTGTGATCAGCGGTGATTGCGGAAATAATTCGAGGTTGCTCAGCGGATCAAGATCGCGCTGATGGATGACTGTCGTGCCGCGAGACTGGATGCCGATACCGATGCCCGATCCGCTCAGCTTGGCTGCCTCATGGGCCATAAAGGCAAGGTCGGCCGTGTGCAAACTGCGTATAATCCGTACACTGCCACCCTGTTCTTCAATGCCGGCAATCACTTCCCGCAATACAGCTGCATGCTCCACCTTGACGATCGTTCTGTTCATCTCTTTGCCAAAAGCGGGTCCGATGGCGATCACCACCTCATGGGGATGCATGCCTTTTTGCGCCCGTCCGTGTTCAACCAGCTTCATTTCCAGTGTGAATGCTGTCATGCGTTATGCCTCCCTCAATCGAATTCAGACGGGCTGATCGCCTGGCGAATGTTCTTGATTTCGTTCCAACGCTCGGGACTCATCCGATATCCGGTCCCCGGGCCCCTATAGTCGTTTTGATCGTTTACCGCACTGAGCACCAGGTTTTCCCCGTTGATGATCGCGGAGGTGTGCAAATAGTCCCCTGCCACCCGCTGCTTGAGCATCGCAAAAATGCGCTCCGCTACCGTTCGATAGCCGCATTTCGCAAGGGCCAGGGCGATGTCCAGCCCGGTGATGCCCTCCCGCAAAATCCGTTCGGCTGCCTTGAGATCCTCTACGACATTGCGCAAGGGCATGTCATCACTACTGTTGGCGTAGGTGGCAGCCTCCACTTCCTCATCGGTGATCTCGGGAAAACCCAGCTCTTCAAAGACGGCTTGCAGCGCCTTGGCTGCCTGGTAACGGATCTGAATGACATGCTCCTCCTCCACTGGACGCAGTCCGCCGTCCACCATCATGTCGCGCTGCAGGATGAGGTAGTCGTCCAGATCGCTGGAATCCATATTGGAGCCCGCGAACATATTGTCACTGTTGGGCACGGCACTGTATCCAGAGAAGATAAAATCGGTACCCGGCAGCATCTGGCAAAGCAATTTGGCGCTGCGGCGAATCTCCGAGTGGGAGAACGTCTGGTCGTTACCAGAGGCCACTTCCATATCAAACAGTGTCGTAGCCAAATTTTCCGCCAGAATAGCGCGGATGCCGCTGGGAACTGCCGCGGGTACACCGATGCAGCTGATCGAGCCATTCTGCAGCCCTTGCACTCCGGAGCCTTTTGCCATCATGACACAGCGAATCTCCAGATAGAGCATGGACTTGCCCTCGCTACCCGCCATCTGCACCTCAGAACCAGTCCCCGAGGTAAAGCGCATTTTCGCTACGCGAGAAGCGTAGGCGGAAGCCAGGAAGGTTTTGGACCAAAGCGTAT
>DASQMM010000584.1:0-4487 GCA_035645495.1 Brevibacillus sp.
TCATTGGCTGTTATTGCTTGCGCCCACGCGAGACTTGGCGAAGTGGAAAGCGCCCAGGAGGCGTATAAATTGATCTCCGGCAAGCGCTCGGCACGAGATTGGCGGCTGCTCTGTCTCGCTGAGATCGAAGCCGCGAAAGGAAATTACGAGCACGCGCTAGCGCATTTGCGTCAGTTAATGAGCAAATCCTCCCATTTCTTGCACCTGAACAGGGCTGAGCTGGAAAAGCGGCTGGAGGAATGGCAGAAGGCATCAACGCAGGTAAGTTAGGAGTTAAATGTTCAAATCAAAAAACACCGATAAAGCCGATTACAGAGGCTTTGCGGTGTTTTTTGATTTGATTTTGGATTTTGTTACGACTGCCTTGCAGCCTCGATCAAACTTTGCAAGAACGGTGTGATCTCCCCACTGAGGATCGGACCGTGACCCGTAGCCAAATAATCGATTGGCCAGTCCAGCAGGATCTCCAGCCCATCTGCATACTCGCGTGCGCGCTCAGGCTCCTGCTGTGCCCATGCTTGAATCTTCTTGTGATAAGCCGTGCGGACTTCCACTTCTTTTCCCACAATGTCTCCCAAGGGTGCCTCTCGGAAGCACAGATGATCGCCGACAAAACATACTTTTGTCTTGGGATCAAAAAACGCCACTGAACCTTCTGTTTGAAAAGAGAGTTGTCGAAACTTCAGGGGCGAAAGCTCTCCTCCGCTCCCTGTAAACGTGTGACCAAAAAAGGTCTGGGAAAAATCGTCCAACTCGTAATAATCATCAAGATGAATCCAGTTGTTGCGGGAAGGAAACAGATCTGCATTCCCGATATGATCCGCACTTCGATGAGTGAAATAGACATTCTCGATTTTTCCGGGTATCGCCCCGATCCCCTCCAGCGCTTGCTGAAAATACTTCCGGTGCTTGCGAAGTTGGGAATCGATCAGCACAAAGGAATCTCCTTGTTTGACCACATAACTGTTAATGTAACCTTGCCAGGCCTCCTCGTAGGTAATAATCGCCCAGGTGGAGTCAGCTATAGGTGCAGTCACATTCGTCATGCCTCCATCTCTCCTCTCCTCCCAGATAAAAGTTGCTTACAGATAGTATACACAAACATTTGGTTTCGTGATGTTACGGCACCTAGTAGCGGATGACGGCTTCATCTCCGATGCTGATCCAGGAGCGCCCTTGGGATTGGCGAATATCCACCGGCACGCCGAAAAAGCTCGTCAGTACGTCGGGCTTCAATACCTCTGTTGTCTTGGCAGCCGCAGCCACGGCCCCGTCTTTGATCAAGAGCGTGTGCGTAAAGCAGGGAAGTATTTCTTCGATATGATGCGTCACGTACAACAGAGTTGGTCCGTCGGGCTGGCTTGCGATCTGCTCGATCATCGCCAGCAATTGCTCACGGGACAACAGGTCAAGGCCCGTACACGGCTCGTCCAAGATCAGCAGGCGCGGCGAAGCCATCAATGCACGTGCGATCAGGACCTTTTGCCTCTCGCCTTGGGACAGTGCACGAAACGGGCGATTTTTCAACTTGGCGCACCCGAAGGTATCCAACAGCTCCGATGCTTTGGCAAGGTCCTCATCGCTCGGTGTCGTGTAGAGCCCAATCGTCGCTTCCCTGCCGCTTAGAACCACCCGAAAAGCCGTCTCGTGATCATGCATCTGTGCGATCAGAGCCGTACTTACCCAGCCGATCGATTTTCGCACTTCCCGGACATCCACTTCACCATAACGGTTTCCCAGGACATGTACCTCTCCACGTGTGGGCCAGGTGTATCCGCAGAGGATCTGGAGCAGACTGGTTTTCCCCGAGCCGTTCAACCCGACTATACACCAGTGTTGCGACTCCCTGACTTGCCAGTTGATGTTTCGCAGGATGGTCGTCTCATCCCGCTTCCATTCGACATTTTTCACATCAATGACCATCAAATCCCCCCACTCTTTTTAACGATACGTCCATAATATCTAATAATTATGAGTATACCTGTCATTTCGGTAGCAAGCAATTCTATTATCTTTCGCGAATGGGTGTCAAGTGTCGTCAATTTGAATATTCCTTCTCTTTTTCTGAGCAAAATAAATACAAAGCTCCTGCTGGTCACAGAGCTTTGTTTCGTGATGCTACTGTATGTTGTTCTGTTTTTCACGCAGCACTTCTTGGATCAAAATCACACCGTGAGCCAGGGTCGTACCGCCGCCAAACGCACCTGCTACTGCCACCGTTTCTGCAATCTCCTTCTCGGTTATGCCTTCTCCTAGTGCAGCCTCCAGGTGGTAGACGATGCAATGTTCATTGCCAGCAAACAAGGAGATGGCCAGAGCCTGCAGATGCTTTTCCTTGACTGACAGTGCACCAGAAGAAAAACATTGGCTCGTAAATTGATTGTAGGCTTGCAGAGCGTCTGGCAGCATCTCCCCAAACGCTTTCAATCCCTCCCGATACTGCTCCGCTAATTCATGCTCCATGTTCAATACCTCCTGAAAATAAATCCCTGATAGTATTTCTACACTGGGAACTTTTCATACGGGGCCGATTTCCCGTCTTGGGGATACTAGAGCTACGTACGATGTTGCAAAGGAGTGGGCACCATGATTCGACTGGGCTATGCCTGCATCAGCGTAAAGAACAAGAACAACCCCAACAAAAAGACGACTGTCGCACAGGTAAACAAACTGGAGCCCGCCGCACGACTAAAAAAGCTGCGGCAAGTGATGCAGACTAACTTTTTCAACCTGATGGACTTGTTGGCGTACAATGTCGAGCACCATATTTTCCTATATCGCTTGCCTTCAGAATTCGTACCATTGGCAACCCATCCCGTCACGGCAGATTGGAACTGGGCTGAAGAATTTGCTTGGGATTTTCGAAAGGCCGGCGAGTTTATTCGCAAGCACAACATTCGTATTACGGCACATTCCGGTCACTACAGCATCCTGAATACGGACAAGCCTTCCGTATTGGAATCTACAATCGCCGATTTCCGTTATCATGCTCGGGTTTTTGATCTGTTGGGGCTGGATGACAATTCTGTATTGGTGACACATGTTGGTGGTGTGTATGAGGATAGAAGTGCTGCGCTTGATCGCTTCGCTGCCAATTTTGAGCAACTTCCCTCAGAAGTAAAGAGGCGCTTGGTCGTGGAGAATGATGATGTATCATTTACCATGGTCGAAGTGCTGGAGCTGTGCGAAAGGATCGGTGTTCCCATGGTGCTCGATATTCATCACCATATGTGCCTGTCCAATGGCGAGGATTGGGTGGAATATCTGCCGCGCATTATAGCTACCTGGGGCAACAGGACCCCGAAAATTCATATCTCCTCCCCCAAATCTGAGGATGATTTTCGGGCCCACGCCGATAATATCGATCCCGATCAATTTCTCTCGTACATGACGGCTTTGGCTGATTATGATCTCGATGTGATGTTGGAATGCAAAAATAAGGATGATGCATTGCTTACGCTGCGGCGAAATCTGGAAAAACGCGGGTTCAAGGGTGAAGCGTTCATGATGTGATGCGATGGAAAAAAAGGCGTGCTTAAACGGCACACCCGTTCACACGCCTTTTTCCAGTATTAACAGCGGCAGCCACAATCGCAGCTATGTCCGGATGAGTGACCTGAGGAGGAATGCCTGCGATCCATAGAAGAGCTGCTTCCTTCATACATCTGACAACGCTCGTGATAATGACTCATTCTGCGCTTATGGTGCTTGTAGAGCTTGCGGTATTCCCCGTACTTGCGCCGATTATCGCGATGCTCCTCGCATTTGTGGTGATAGTAGTCCATCCGGTCCCTGTGAAAATGCAATTTGAAGAAGTAAAGCTCGTAATCTCCACCGCGTCTTCCATGGGATTCGGGCGCTCTCCTGTTGGGGGATGCGTTTGGCGACATGTAGTGGGGGGAATTGGGGCTGGACGGCATTCGATACGGCATGTTGGGACTCGACGGTCTACGGTTAGGCGGCATCGGATTCGCCGGCATCCGATTCGGAGGCATCGGATTCGCTGGCATCCGATTCGGAGGCATCGGATTGGATGGCCTCAGATTCGGAGGCATCGGTCTTACAGGCATTCGATTTGGTGGCATGGGATTCGCTGGCTTCGGCATAGGGCGGTTCGGTGCGGGAATAACGGGTCTTTGCGGCATCGGACGGGCAGGCATTTGGGGTTTCTTTTGCCTTGGAATATTGGGAGATGGCATGTTCGGTGATGGCATGTTTGGAGACGGTCGCATCGGTGATTCTTTTGGAGACACATTAGGCGAAGGCATTGACGGCGACGGCCTGTTGGGAGATGGAGACGGCATACTTGACGAAGGCGGTTTGGGCATGGGCATTTCTTTTGGACGCCTTGGCGGCGCGGGTGGCACTTTACGTCGTTTTTCCAAAGATACTCACACGTCCTTTCGGGAGAACTGACACAGTACATGGTATGACGTTTATCCCGCTCAAGAAACGACACTTGCCCATTTTCGCCAATTCGGTTAAGC